>JBEBXF010000057.1:0-11997 GCA_040391725.1 Eoetvoesiella caeni
GCGTGCCGGGCGACTTCCACCTGGTGCACCTGGGCGCGCGCGCCATGGGCGGCGCCGGCCTGGTCATGGTCGAAATGACCTGCGTCTCGCCCGAAGGCCGCATCACTCCGGGATGCCCAGGGTTGTGGACCGACGAGCAGGCGGTCGCCTTCAAGCGCATCGTTGATTTCATACACGGCAATTCCGACGCAAAAATCGGCATCCAGCTCGGGCATGCGGGCCGCAAGGCTTCCACCCGCGTAAGCTGGGAGGGCACCGACCTTCCTCTGCTCGAAGGCAACTGGCCCATTGTCTCGGCTTCGGCCCTGCCTTACATAGAGGGCGTATCGCAAGTGCCTCAGGCCATGACCCGCCAGCAAATGGACGAAGTCCGCGACGAGTTCGTGGCCTCCACGCGCCGCGCCATGGCCGCCGGCTTCGACCTGCTCGAGCTGCATTGCGCGCACGGCTACCTGCTGTCGTCGTTCATCTCGCCGCTTACCAACTTGCGCACCGACGAATACGGCGGCTCGCTCGACAACCGCCTGCGCTATCCGCTCGAGGTCTTCGAAGCTGTACGCCAGGTCTGGCCGGCGCAACTGCCCATGTCGGTGCGTATTTCCGCGCACGACTGGGTCGAAGGCGGCATCACGCCCGACGACGCCGTCGAAATAGCACGCCGCTTCAAGGCCGCGGGCGTCGATCTGGTGGACTGCTCTTCCGGGCAGGTCAGCAAGGCCGAGCAGCCCGTGTACGGCCGCATGTTCCAGACCCCGTTCGCCGACCGTGTGCGCAACGAGTCGGGGGTTTCCACCATGGCCGTGGGCGCCATTTTCGAGGCCGACCACGTCAACAGCATCATCGCCTCGGGGCGCGCCGACCTGTGCGCCCTGGCCCGCCCGCATCTGGCGGACGCCGCCTGGACGCTGCGCGAGTCGGCTCGCATCGGCTATACCGACATCAGTTGGCCCAAGCAGTACTTCCCGGCCAAGCGCCAGCTTGAAACCAACTTCGAGCGGGCCGCTGCGTACGCGCAGCAGATCGGCAAATGAGCGCCGCCGGCACGCAGGCGCGGCGCCACGCGCTGGTTACCGGAGGCTCGCGCGGCATCGGCTATGCCGTCGCGCAGCGGCTGCTGGAGCAGGGCGCTCGTGTTACCTTGCTTGGCCGCGACATCCAGTCGCTGCAGCAGGCGGTGGACAGCTTGGCCGACTATGGCGAAGCGGGATTCGTCAGCGCCAATATTTCCCAGCAGGCCGATGTGCGCAAGGCGTTCGCGCAGGCGGTCGAACGTTTCGACGTCATCGACATCCTGGTCAACAACGCCGGGCAGGCGGTCAGCGAGCGCTTCGACCGGCTCGATGAAGCCGCCTGGGAAAAAATGATCGCCGTCAACCTGACCGGCACGTTTCATTGCATCCAGGCGGCCCTGCCGGGCATGCTCGAGCAGCAGTGGGGGCGCATCGTCAACGTGGCCAGCACCGCCGGTCTGGTGGGCTACGCGTATGTCAGCGCCTACTGCGCCGCCAAGCACGGGGTGATCGGCCTGACTCGTTCCCTGGCCCTGGAAACCGCCAAAAAAGGCGTGACGGTCAATGCGGTGTGCCCGGGCTATACCGAAACCGATCTGGTGCAGGACGCCCTGGACAACATCATGCAAAAAACCGGCATGAACCGCGATCAGGCAAAGGCCAAGCTCGCCCAGGGCAATCCGCAGGGCAAGCTCGTACAACCCGCCGAAGTGGCCGATGCGGTGGCGTGGCTTTGCCAGCCGGGCGCATCGGCGGTAAACGGCCAGTCCATTCCCGTCGACGGGGGAGAAGTCATGGTGGGCTGAATGCCGCCATCGCACTCAAGGAGAAAAACACAGATGACTCAAACCGAACACACCATGGCCCACCACAGGCAGCCGATGGCCGGCTACACGCCGCGCAATTTCCTCTGGAGCGTTTCCGGCGACGGCAAGGTTGCCACCATCACACTGAATCGCCCCGAGCGCAAGAATCCGCTCACGTTCGAGTCGTATGCCGAGCTGCGCGATCTGTTTCGCGGCCTGGTGTATGCCAGCGACATCAAGGTTGTCGTGGTAACCGGAGCCGGCGGCAATTTCTGCTCGGGGGGCGATGTGCACGAAATCATCGGCCCGCTTACCAAGATGACCATGCCGCAGTTGCTGGAATTCACGCGCATGACCGGCGACCTGGTCAAGGCCATGCGTGCCTGCCCGCAGCCCGTCATCGCCGCCGTGGACGGCGTATGCGCCGGCGCCGGCGCCATCGTGGCGATGGCATCCGACATGCGCCTGGGCACACCGCAAGCCCGCACCGCCTTCCTGTTCACGCGCGTCGGCCTGGCCGGCTGCGACATGGGCGCCTGCGCCATCCTGCCGCGCATCATCGGCCAGGGCCGGGCTTCCGAGCTGCTTTACACCGGGCGCGCCATGAGCGCCGAGGAAGGCCAGGCATGGGGGTTCTTCAATAGCCTGCATGCTTCCGACGCTCTGCTGGATGCCGCCCAAAAACTGGCCGGCCAATTGGCGGCCGGCCCCACCTTCGCCCACGGCGTGACCAAGAAAATGCTGCATCAGGAATGGAGCATGGGGGTGGACGAGGCTATCGAATCCGAAGCCCAGGCCCAGGCCATCTGCATGCAGACCCAGGATTTCCGCCGTGCGTACGAAGCGTTCGTCGCCAAACAGAAACCCGTATTCGAAGGTGATTGAATGAGCGATCTGACCTGGACCGAATGGCCGTTTTTCGACGAGCGCCACCAGCAGCTGGCGCGTGAGCTGGACGCCTGGTGCTCCAGCACGCTGCACGGCATAGACCATTCCGACACCGACGCCGCCTGCAAGCATTTGGTGCATGCGCTGGGCGAGGCCGGCTGGCTGAAGATCGCCGTGCCCCAGGGGCCGGATGGCGCCTGGGGCGGGCGCTGGCCCGAAATCGACTCGCGCGCGCTGTGCATCATGCGCGAAACCCTGGCGCGCTACGACGGCCTGGCGGATTTCGCGTTTGCGATGCAAGGCCTGGGCAGCGGCGCCATTTCCATCGCCGGCAGCGACGAATTGCGCCGGCGCTATCTGCCGCGCGTGTCCAGCGGCAAGGCCATTGCCGCCTTCGCCTTGTCCGAACCCGATGCGGGCTCCGACGTGGCCGCCATGTCGTGCGAGGCAAAGCTGGATGGCGACTCGTACGTGTTCAACGGCGAGAAGACCTGGATTTCCAATGGCGGCATTGCCGATTTCTACTGTGTGTTCGTGCGCACGGGCGAAGCCCCCGGCGCGCGCGGTATTTCGGCCTTCGTGGTCGATGCCGGCACGCCGGGCTTTTCCATCGCCGAGCGGATCGATGTCATTGCGCCTCACCCTTTGGCCAGGCTGCGCTTCGATAATTGCCGCATTCCCGCCTCGCAACGCCTGGGCGATGCCGGCCAGGGCTTCAAGATAGCCATGATGACGCTGGATATTTTCCGCGCTTCGGTGGCGGGCGCCGCCCTGGGTTTTGCGCGCCGCGCGCTCAGCGAAGGGCTGGCGCGCGCCAAGTCCCGCAAAATGTTCGGCCAGACCTTGGGCGACCTGCAACTGACCCAGGCCGCGCTGGGCGATATGGCGACCGAAATCGACGCCGCCGCCTTGCTGACCTACCGGGCCGCCTGGATGCGCGACGTAAAAGGCGTGCGTACTACCCGTGAAGCGGCCATGGCCAAGATGGCGGCCACCGAATCCGCGCAGCGCGTCATCGATCGCGCGCTGCAGATGTTCGGCGGCGAAGGCGTCGTATCGGGCCGGCCGGTCGAAAAGCTGTATCGCGAAATCCGCGCCCTGCGTATCTACGAAGGCGCGACCGAAGTGCAAAAGCTCATCATTGCCCGGGAACTCATGAAAGAATAATCAAGCAAGCGCGCCGGCCTTGCGGAACGCAAGGCGGCGAGCCCCGTGGTGGATGCGGGGCTGCGAAGACGATGCGTCGCTCTTGAAAATACAGGAGATAGGAAATGGAAAAATCAGGACATACCGACACCTTTGCGCGCGATCATTTGCCGCCGCTCGCCGAGTGGCCCGAACTGCTGCTCGATGGCAACCCCGATGTCGACTACCCGGCGCGGCTGAATTGCGCCGTCGAGCTGGTGGATGCGCATGTCGCCCAGGGGAACGGGGATCGTGTTGCCTTGCTCTGGCGCGAGGGCGCCGAAAAGAAGAGCATGACCTACCGTCAGCTCATGGAGCTGACCAACCGGATCGCGCATGTGCTGACCGAAGACATGCAGCTGCAGCCGGGCAACCGCGTGCTGCTGCGCGGGCCCAACAACGTCATGATGGCGGCGTCCTGGCTGGCGGCCGTCAAGGCCGGCCTGGTGACCGTGCCCACCATGCCCTTGCTGCGCGCGATCGAACTCAAGGCCATCCTCGACAAAGGTCAGGTTTGCGCCGTTCTGTGCGACAAACGGCTGGCCGACGACGTCGAGGCCTGCATGGATTCCAGCCATGCCGCCTACAGCCCCACCTTGAAGCAGGCGCGCTACTTCCACGACGACGGCCCCGATTCGCTCGACACACTGGCCCGCTCCAAACCCGCCGAGTATCGCGCCTGCGATACCGCCGTCGACGATGTCTGCCTTATTGCCTTCACCAGCGGCACGACGGGGCGCCCCAAGGGCTGCATGCAGTTCCATCGCGACGTGCTGGCCATGTGCGACACGTTTTCCAAACATGTTTTGCGAACCAATCCGAACGACGTCGTATGCGGCAC
Source organism: Eoetvoesiella caeni (assembly GCA_040391725.1). Classification (GTDB taxonomy): domain Bacteria; phylum Pseudomonadota; class Gammaproteobacteria; order Burkholderiales; family Burkholderiaceae_B; genus Eoetvoesia; species Eoetvoesia caeni_A. Next base: position 4,731 of record JBEBXF010000057.1, read on the forward strand.
GCCGCCCCTGGCCTTTACCTTCGGCCTGGGCGGCCTGTTGTGCTTCCCCTTGCGGGCGGGCGGCGCCACGGTGCTCACCGAAAAAGTCACGCCCGCCGAGCTGCTGGAAACCATCCAGGATTTTCGCGCCACCATGGCGTTCACGGCTCCTACCTTTTACCGGCAGATGGCGGCCCTGGTCGGCAATTACGACTTGTCCAGCCTGAAGACGACCGTTTCGGCGGGCGAGGCATTGCCCGATGCGACCCGCCAGCTGTGGAAGCAGGCCACCGGAATCGAAATGACGGACGGCATCGGCGGCACCGAGATGATCCACGTGTACGTGTCGAGCGCGCCCGAAAACGTGCGCCGCGGCGCCATCGGCACCGTTGTGCCCGGCTATATTGCGCAGGTGGTGGACGAAAACCTGAAACCGGTTCCTTTTGGCACGGTCGGCCGGCTGGCCGTCAAGGGACCCACCGGCTGCCGCTACCTGGACGACGAGCGTCAGCGCGTTTTCGTTCAAGAAGGCTGGAACTTCCCGGGCGACACCTTCGCCATGGATGAAGACGGCTATTTGTATTACCAGGCGCGCAACGACGACATGATCATCTCGGCCGGCTACAACATTGCCGGCCCCGAGGTCGAGGACGCCCTGCTGCTGCATGAGGCGGTGGCCGAATGCGGCGTGGTGGGCGCGCCCGACGAAAGCCGGGGCAATATCGTCAAGGCCTATATCGTGCTCAAGCCCGGCTTCGAAGGCAGCGACGCCTTGGTCAAAGCGCTGCAGGAGCACGTCAAGGCCGCGATCGCTCCCTACAAATATCCGCGCGCCATCGAGTTCGTGGATGCCTTGCCCCGCACGGAAACCGGCAAGCTGCAGCGCTTCGTGCTGCGCAAGAAGCCATGATCCGCATGCAGGCCCGGCGCATCCGCGAAAGGATGCGCCGGCCTCTTCGGAGCATGATCACTATTGAAGAGCTCCGGGAAGATCGCTTTCCCGGATTTGATGAACGCGGCAGGCGCCTTACGGGCGAGCATCGCTATTGATTTGCATGAGGAACACATGAAAATTCTACAGCCACCTAATTGGGCAGCACCGCGCGGTTATGCCAACGGCACCATGGCAGAACTGACTGCCGGCAGCCGCATCCTTTTCATCGGCGGCCAAGTCGGCTGGAATGCGCAGCAGCAATTCGAAACCGATGACCTGGCCGAACAAGTCGGCCAGACATTGCGCAATATCGTGGCCGTCATGAAGGAAGGCGGAGCCGGTCCCGAGCACATGACACGCATGACCTGGTATGTGCGCGACAAGAAGGAATACGTTGCCGCTCTCGGCGCCATCGGCAAGCAGTACCGTGACGTTCTGGGCAAGAATTTTCCGGCCATGACGGCTGTCGAGGTGGCCGACCTGGTCGAAGACCGGGCCAGGGTGGAAATCGAAGTCACGGCGGTCGTGCCGCCAGCCGCCTGATACGGCGCCGCCCCATCGTCCTGGGCGAGAAACAAAAAGCCGCCGCTGCGAGTTTGCAGCGGCGGCTTTTTCGTGGGTTCGCCCGACGGCCTGCGGGAGCGACGCGGTTTACCTGCCCATAAGCCTACAGCTTGGCGAAGGCCTGTTCGGCGGCATCCAGCGTTGTCTGGATGACCTGGTCGTCGTGGGCGGCGGAAACAAAGCCCGCCTCGAACGCCGATGGCGCGAAATACACGTCCTTGATCAGCATGGCATGAAAGAACTTCTTGAAGCGCTCGACATCGCAGGCGGCGACTTCGGCGTAGGTGGCGGGCACCTGGCTGGTGAAGTACAGGCCGAACATGCCGCCGACGGAGTCGGCGCAAAACGGGACACCGGCCGCGGCGGCGCGTTCGGTGAGGCCCTTGGCCAGCTTTTGGGTTTGCGCAGAAAGCTTTTCATAGAAGCCCGGCTCGGACAATAGCCGCAGCGTGGCCAGGCCCGCCGCCACGGCGACCGGGTTGCCCGACAGCGTGCCGGCCTGGTACACCGGCCCTACGGGCGCGATGTATTCCATGATGTCGGCGCGTCCGCCGAAGGCGCCCACCGGCATGCCGCCGCCGATGACTTTGGCCAGGGTGGTGATGTCGGGCGTGACGCCGGTCAGGCCTTGCACGCCTTGCGGGCCGGCGCGAAAGCCCGTCATGACTTCGTCGAAGATCAGCAGCGCGCCATGCTGGGTGCAGAGCTCGCGCAGGCCTTGCAGAAAGCCGGGTGCCGGCTTGATGAGGTTCATGTTGCCGGCGATGGGCTCGACAATGATGCAGGCGATTTCCTTGCCGTATTGCTCGAATGCCTTCTGGACGGCATCGAGGTCGTTGTAGTCCAGGACCAGTGTGTGCTGGATGAACTCGGGGGGCACGCCGGCCGACGTGGGATTGCCGAAGGTAAGCATGCCCGAGCCGGCCTTGACCAGCAGGCTGTCGGCGTGGCCATGGTAGCAGCCTTCGAACTTGATGATCTTGGGGCGATTGGTATAGCCGCGCGCCAGGCGGATGGCGCTCATGGTGGCTTCGGTGCCCGAGCTGACCAGGCGGACTTTTTCGATGGAAGGAATGCGCTTTGCGATGGCCTCGGCGATTTCGATTTCGCCTTCGGTGGGGGCGCCGAAGGAAAGCCCATCGACCGCGGCTTCCTGTACGGCGCGGATGATTTCGGGGTGGGCATGGCCCAGGATGGCGGGGCCCCACGAGCCGACGTAGTCGATGTACCGGGTGCCGTCGGCGTCCCACAGATATGGCCCCTGGGCGCGTTTTATGAAGCGCGGCGCGCCGCCCACCGAGCGAAAGGCCCGGACGGGCGAGTTGACTCCGCCGGGAATGGTTTGACAGGCGCGTTCAAATAAAGCGGTGTTGCGGGACATGTCGTGGACTCTATAAACTGAATGGATAAGCGAAAGAATGCGCCGGGCGCACAGCCCGGCCGGGAGGCGTCAGCCTTTGAACAGGGCGCTGCAGCGCGCCGCGGCCGCCTGGATGTCGGGCGTCTCGAAGAGCCCGCTGATCAAGGCGATGCTGTCGGCGCCCGCCTGGATGACCGGCGCGGCGTTCTCGGGAGTGATGCCGCCGATGGCGACCACGGCGGCGCGTGGCGTTTTGCCCTGGGCCAGCGTCAGCCGCAGGCCTTCGCGCAGGTCGTCCAACGACGCGCTCACGGTGTCGGGCTTGACGGTGGACGGGTAGATGGCGCCGAAGGCAATGTAGTCGACGTCCAGTTCCAGCGCTTTGCGGGCCAGTTCAGGCTCGTTGTAGCACGAGCAGCCGACGATCTTGCCGGGGCCGAGAGCCTGGCGCGCTTCGGACAGGCTGCCGTCGCCCCGGCCCAGGTGGACGCCGTCGGCTTCGGCGGCCAGGGCAAGCTGCAGGTTGTCGTTGACGATGAACAGGATGCCGTGCTGCCTGCAGCATTCGGCCAGGGCCAGCGCCTGCGCCAGGTGTTCTTGGTGCGAGCCCGATTTGCGGCGCCATTGCAGGGCGGTCATGCCGCCTCGCGCCGCTTCGGCGACGGCGAGGATCAGCCGTTCGGTGTCGGGCCATTCTGGGGTAATGCCGTACAGGCCTTTGGGAAATCGTGGGGGGAGACTCATGGTATGGATCGGTTGATCAGCCGGCTGCCCATGCCGGGCTGGAAGGTGTTTGCGGCAAGCGGCTCGGCCAGCATCAGGGCGGTTTCGACGGCCTGGGGCATGGCGGAGCCTTTGCCCAGTTCGATGGCCAGCGCGCAAGCCAGCGGGCTGTTCGGGTTGACCAGGCGGGGAGGGGGCGCCTGCCATTCCCAGTTGAAGGTGGCCTGCTCGGGGCCGTGCAGCAGGCAGGCTTTGTGGCCGGGCCGTATGGGAAAGCCTGTGCTCAGCACCCACCGGGCGCCGTATTCCTGCAGCACCCGGACCGGCAGGTCGGTGTCGGAGCCCGCCAGCAGGCCATCGGCCTTCCAGTGCGTGAGCAGGTTGTGTTCGGCGAGGACGAGATTGGTTTGCGGCAGCAGCAATTCGAACAGCGCCGACAGGACTTCCTCGGGGTCGTCGTCTTCCAGCAGGGCGTTGTCGGGCAGGGCCTCAAGATGCAGGATGAGGGGCATGTGCGAGTAGTCGGCGGCGATCTGGGCCAGCACCCTGACGGATTCGATGTTATAAAGGCCCCCGACCTTGATCGCCTGTATGTTCATGTCTTCCAGCACGCAGCGTATCTGGTCGTCGATAAGCTCGGGAGACAGGATTTGAATGTCTTCGGTGGAAACGGTGTCTTGCACGTGCACGGCTGTAATGGCGCTCAGGGCGTGCCCGCCCAGCCTGGCACAGGTTACCGCGTCGGCGGGCAGGCTACCCGAGCCGCTTGGGTCGAAGGCGCCGACGACGAGAACTAGGGTAGGGTTGGACATTGACAAGAGAAAAGGGCTATTTGAATGTTTTTTCGACATCTTTGGTTAATATCAAAGATGTAGGCGTTGAGTTTGACGATAATGTCCCCATTCTAATTGAAGCGCCCACAGTTGGCTGGATTTTCGCGTTTGATATTTTCAGAGAGTAACAAAACATGCGTACCTGGATGTGCCTGATCTGCGGTTGGATCTATGATGAAGAAGCGGGTGTTCCCGAAGAGGGAATCGCCCCTGGGACGCGCTGGGAAGATGTACCCCCGAATTGGGTCTGCCCCGAGTGCGGCGCCCGCAAAGAGGATTTCGAGCTGGTCGAGGTCTAGGCGCCGGCTGCAAATCGTTCAGGACGTTTGATAACGTCTCGGATACAATAAAAGCGCAGCGGTTTCGGTCAAGGAGGCAGTCATGGAACACTACAATAAGCCACACGCCGTATCTAGTGCCGATTTATCGCAACAGTTGCTGCTGGCCATGCCGGGCATGGTCTCGGGCAATCTGGCCAATACCGTCATCTACCTTTGCGAACACACGGAACATGGCGCGCTTGGCCTGGTCATCAATCGCCCCACCGACCTGACCGTGGGTAATTTGCTGCAACGCATCGACCTCGATCTGTCGCTCGAGATCGGGGCCATCCAGGAAGCGCCGGTGTTTTTTGGCGGCCCCGTCCAAACCGATCGCGGCTTCGTGCTGCACGCTCCCGTCGGCGAATACAGTTCCAGCATTCGCCTTGGCGAACTGGCATTGACCACTTCCCGCGATATTCTGCAAGAGGTGGCCCAGGGCCATGGACCGTCGCAAATCCTGATCACCCTGGGGTATGCGGGCTGGGGGGCGGGTCAGCTGGAAAGCGAAATGGCGCAAAATGCCTGGCTCAACATGGAAGCCACCAACGAAATCCTTTTCAGCACTCCTCCCGAATTGCGCTACGAGGCTTCCCTGGCGCAGCTCGGCATCAACTCGTCCATGTTGACGGGCGACGCGGGCCATGCCTGAAGAAACCCTGCTGGCGCTGGATTACGGTATGAAAAAAATCGGGGTGGCCATCGGCAATACCCTGACCCGCCAGGCCAGGCCCCTGGAAATCCTGGTTTCCACCACGCGCGACCAGCGGTTTGCGTCCTTGGCCAGGCTGCTGGATCAGTGGCGGCCGGATCGCATCGTCGTCGGCCTGCCTTTGGCGCTGGATGGCAGCGAGCAATACGCATCGATGCGTTGCCGGCGCTTCGCCAATCAACTTAGGGGGCGCTTCGGCGCTGTCGTCGAGTTGGTCGACGAACGAGGCTCCAGCCTCGAGGCGCAAGAGCTTCTGGGCAACAACGACGCCGACGATGCCATGGCGGCGGCGGTCATCCTGCAGCGTTATTTCGATTCCTTGCCGGCTTGACGCCGAGGCCGGGCTGCACCCTTGCCCGATGGATCAGGCATCCGGATTTCAATGCACGAACCGGGGCCGGCCGGCAGGCCATGACCAAACAACACGCGAGCGGGTAATATTACGCCCAGGCTTCCGGCAGGGGGGTCGGCCGGTACGCAAGCGCAAATCGGCCGAGCTGCACGCAAGCCGGAAAATTGTGGGAGAAATTGATTTGGGTTTGCTGCTTTTCGTATTCCGGGCGCCGCTGGTTATCCTCTGGATAGCCTCCAGCCTGCTTTCCGTTGCCGTCGTGTATCCCTTCCTGCCTCTTGCGGGGCGCAATGTCATGAATCAAAGCTGGTCGCGCGCGCTGATGAAAATCTGCGGCGTGCGCGTATGCGTGCATGGCCAGCCCATGATGAGCGGCGCCTCGCTCTGGGTATCCAATCATGTGTCGTGGATCGACATTTTCATATTGAGCAGCGTACGTTGCGTCGCCTTTGTCGCCAAGAGCGAGATACGGCAATGGCCCGTCATCGGCTGGCTGGTGGCCAAGGCGGGCACGGTTTTCCTCAATCGGCGCCAGCGCCAGGCCATCAAAGAGGTCAGCAGCCAGATGGAACACCGCTTTGCGCGGGGCGAGGTGCTCGGCCTGTTCGCCGAGGGCACGACTTCGACCGGCTTCGATATTTTGCCGTTCCGCTCCAGTTTGTTCGATCCCGCCATCCATTCCTCGGTTAGCGTCCAGCCTGTGGCGCTGCGGTTTTATCACCGGGGCGTGCGCAGCGGCCGGCTGGCGTTCGTCGGTGAGCAGACTCTGGTGCAGAACCTGTGCATATTGATCAGCACGACGCAGGTCATGGTCGAGGTGGAATTCCTGCCCGTGCTGTCGGCCGATCATTGCCGTGAACTGGGCCGAGCCAAGCTGGCGGCGCATACGCACGATCTTATCGGCAAGGCCGTGCGCCAGCACGGCGCTTAGCCCCGACTGGCTTGCGCCTAGGAGTCGCCGCCCGGCTTTTGGTGCTGTTCGCAGTCGATTTGCAGCAGTTGATGGTCGTGCAGGCGTAGGGCGGTCAGTTTTCCGCCCCAGATGCAGCCGGTGTCCAGGCAAATGGCATCGGGCCGCACAAGCAGTCCCAGCGTCGACCAGTGACCGAAAACGACGGTGACGCCGTCTCGCAAAATGGCTCGATCCGGCACGTCGAACCAGGGCATGAGCCGGTCGTTTTGTATCGGCGCGTGCTTGTAGCTGAAGTCCATATGCCCCTGGCTGGTGCACATGCGCATGCGTGTCAGCGCATTGATGATGACGCGGCGGCGATCGTCCCGGCTCAGGCCGTCGTTCCAGCCGACGGGTTCGTTGCCGTACATTTTCTTCAAGTGGCTTTTCCAGTCCGCAGAGCGCAGCGCCTTCTCGACCTCGGCGGCCAGCGACAGGGTCTTGTCGAGATCCCAAGCGGCCAGGACGCCGGCATGAACCATCAGGTGGCCGTATTCGTAATGGGCCAGCGGCCGGTGCCTGAGCCAGTCGAGGAGCT
>JBEBXF010000058.1:0-11985 GCA_040391725.1 Eoetvoesiella caeni
TGGTCATGGTCTGGTTGCCCGAGTTGCCGCCGATGCCGGCGACGATGGACATGAGGAAGGCCAGGATGACGATGTGGCTGACGGTGTCCTCGAAGCGCGATGCGACGAACGAGGCGAACGACGCCGTGCACAGATTGACCAGCAGCCAGGGGGCGCGGTTTTTCATGGCGTCCAGCACGGGCGCGAAGATGTCTTCCTCCTGCAGACCGGCGCGGGAAAGTTCTTGCTCCTGCGAGTCTTCCTGGATGACGTCGACCACCTCGGCAATGGTGACCCGGCCGATCAGGCGGCCCTGGTCGTCCATGACCGGCGCGGAGACCAGGTCGTAGCGTTCGAACGCGCCCGCCGCGTCGGCGTCGGAATCGAGGGGATTCAGCGTGAGGTAGTCGGTGGTCATGACCTGCGCGACGTGGATGTCGGGCTCGCTGACCAGGAGCTTGGACAGCGCCAGGGTGCCCAGCAGCTTGTCCTGGCGGTCGACCACGAAGATCTGGTCGGTATGGTCGGGCAGTTCGTGCAGGCGGCGCAGATAGCGCAGCACGACTTCCAGGGTGACGTCGTCGCGCACACGGACCATTTCGAAGTCCATGATGGCGCCGACCGTATCCTCGGGGTAGCCCATGGCCTCGATGAGCTGGGCGCGCTCTTCGTCGGTCAGCCCTTTTTGCACTTCCGCCACAACGTCCGCGGGCAGGTCGGCCACGAGGTCGGCGATTTCGTCCGCGTCCATGGTGCCGGTGGCCGCCACCAGATCCTGGTGATCCATGGATTCGATGAGCGATTCCCGGGCCCAGTTGTCGACCTCGAGCAGCACGTCGGCATCGTGTTCGGCATCGACCAGTTGCCAGACGGCCTGGCGCTCGTTGACCGGCAGCGACTCCAGAATAAAGGCGATATCGGACGGATGCAGATTGTTGATGATCGCCCGGATTTCGTTTTCGTGCTGCCGGTGCACCATGCCTTCAAGCAGGTTGGAGCGTTCGTCGTCCTCGAACTGACGATGGGCCAGCGCCTCGACGACCTCCTGGCGTTTGAGGATGCCCTGGAGCTTTTGCAGAGCCTGCTGCGCATCCTCGGGGTCCAGCCGCCGAGGGATGACAATGGGCTCGCTTTCGGGCGTGGCTTGGGTTTCCTGCATGGGCAAACCTTGGTTAGACTGAAGGAAGAGGGCGGGGTTTGCGCGAATCGTCGGTGGCGACGTAGGTGAAGGTGGCTTCGGTGACTTTGACGACCTCGGACTGCATGTGCTGGCGCTCGGCGTAGACTTCGACGAACACGGTGACCGAGGTTCGGCCTGTGCCGACGATTTCGGCGTAGTAGCTGAGCAGATCGCCGACGAAAACCGGCTGCTTGAACGTGAACGCGTTGACGGCGACGGTGACGACGCGGCCCTGGGCGAGCCGGGCGGCGGGCACCGAGGCGGCGATGTCGGCTTGCGCCATGATCCAGCCGCCAAAGACGTCGCCATGAATGTTGGCATCGGAGGGCTGGGGCATGACGCGCAGGATCGCGTGGCGGTTGGGCGGCGGCAAAGCCGTTGGGTTTGTAGCGTCCAAGTGCAGCTCCGGGAGGGTCTTGGCCCGCGGGAACGGGCCTGTTGAAGGTAAGCTGGCGCCATCGGCGGCGGGCCGGCCTGATCCCTTAGACAATAGCACGCTATTTTAACGGCTCTGCGACAAGTCGTGGCGAATGGGCGCAGACCTGTTCCACTGTTGCGTTTGCGCCAAGCCGGAAAATCGCGGACCGTCAGGAGACGGCTGCGGCGCGGGCCAGGCGGCGCGTGGCCAGCTCGACCCAGTAGGTGGCTCCGATCGGCAAAAGGGCGTCGTTGAAATCGTAGCTGCCGTTGTGCAGGGTGCAGGGACCCAGGCCGTGGCCGGCGCAGCGGTGGTCGCCCTGGCCGTTGCCTATCCAGACATAGCAGCCCGGCTTTTCCTGCAGCATGAAGGCGAAGTCTTCGGAGCACATGGAGGGGCGCACGGCGGGATCGACCTGTTCGGCTCCGACGATAGCGGCCGCGACCCGGGCGCAGAATGCGGCTTCGTCGGGATGGTTGACCGTGGGCGGATAGTTGCGCGAAAAATTGAAGCTGGCCTTGCAGTTCATGGCCAGGCAGCCGAGCTCGGTGATTTCGGCCATGCGCTTTTCGATGAGGTCGAGGGCGGCGGTGGAAAAGGTGCGCACGGTGCCGCGCATGGTTGCATCGTTGGGGATGACGTTGTCGGCCGAGCCCGCGTGGATTTGGGTGATGCTGAGCACGGCCGGATCCTGCGGGTCGAGCTCGCGCGAAATGATGGTCTGGAAGGTCTGGGCCAGGTGCACCGCCGCCATGACGGGGTCGTTGCCCATGTGGGGCATGGCGGCATGGGCGCCTTTGCCTTCGATGTGGATTTCGAACACATTGCTGGAGGCCATGATGGGCCCCTCCACCATGCCGAAGGATCCGGCCGGCATGCCCGGCCAGTTGTGCATGCCGAATACGGCTTCCATGGGAAACAGCCGGAACAAGCCGTCTTCGATCATTTTCTTGGCGCCGCTGAAGCCTTCTTCGGCGGGCTGGAAAATAGCGTAGATGGTACCGTCGAAGTCCCGGTGCCCGGCCAGGTAGCGTGCCGCGGACAGCAGCATGGCCGTGTGCCCGTCATGGCCGCAGGCGTGCATTTTGCCGGGGTGCCGGCTGGCATGCTCGAAGGTGTTGACCTCTTGCATGGGCAGGGCGTCCATGTCGGCGCGCAGCCCTACCGCGCGGCCGTTGTCGGCTTTGCCCCGTATGATGCCCACCACGCCGGTGCCGCCCAGGCCGCGATGGATTTCTATTCCCCATGACTCGAGCTGGCGGGCCACCAGATCGGAGGTTCTGAGTTCTTCGTAGGCGAGTTCCGGGTGGGCATGAATGTCGCGCCGGATGGCGGTAAGATCGTCTTGCCACTGGACGATGGGGTCGGCTAGTTTCATGGGTCCACGTCTTGGTTGTGATGCTGGTCAATAAACTGTACCCTGATCGCGGCGTATCATCAAATTATGGGGGCGTGTTCGTGCAAAAACCCTGGTTGTCACATTATCCCGAAGGCGTTCCGCCGCAAATCGATCCCGACGGCTACGAGTCTTTGGTGGATCTGCTGGATCAGGCCTGCGCCAGGCATGCCGACCGGCGCGCGCTGGTGTTCATGGGCAGTTGCCTTTCGTATGCCGAGCTGGACAGGTACGCCAAAGCCGTGGCGGGCTGGCTGCAAAGCCTGGGCCTTCCCGCCGGCAGCCGCGTCGCCCTGATGATGCCCAACATCATGCCGTATATGGCGGTGCTGCTGGGCACCTTGCGCTGCGGCATGGTGGCCGTCAATGTCAATCCCATGTATACCGCGCCGGAGCTCGAGCATCAATTGCGCGACAGCGACGCCGACGTCATTTTCATTTTCGAGAACTTTGCCGCCACCTTGCAGCAGGTGCCTGTTCCCGCGCGTCCGCGCCACGTCGTGCTGGTGCCGGTGGGCGGCTTGCTGGGGTTCAAGGGGTGGGTGCTGGATTTCGCCGTGCGGTACCTAAAGCGCATGGTGCCGCCATACAGCCTGGACGGCGCCCTGATGCTGAGCCGGGTGTTGAGCCGGGGCGCAGCGGCGGGCTTCATCCAGCCGGGCATCGCGCGGGACGACGTTGCCATATTGCAATATACGGGCGGGACGACGGGAACGCCCAAAGGCGCCATGCTGACGCATCGCAATCTCGTGGCGAACGTCCTGCAGGTGCAGGCCGTGGCGCGCCCTGTGCTGGGCGAGAAGGAGGGCGAAGGCATGGTCATCCTTACGGCTCTGCCCCTGTACCACATCTTCGCCCTGACCGTATGCGGTCTTTTCGCCGCCCATGCGGGGATGACCAGCGTGCTCATTGCCGATCCGCGCAAGCTCGGCACCATACTCGACGCCTGGCGCAAGGATCCGGTCAATATCTTTCCGTCCGTCAATACTTTGTTCAACGGGCTACTCAACAAGGCCGAGTTCGCGAAACTCGATTTTTCGGCTCTGCGGCTGTGTTTCGGGGGCGGCTCGGCGGTGCAGCAGGCCGTTGCCCAGAAGTGGCAAGCTGTCACGGGCCTGCCCATTATCGAAGGCTACGGTTTGTCCGAGACCTCGCCGGTGGCGCTGGTCAATCCTACCAATGCCAGCGAGTATTCGGGGGATATCGGCTTTCCCCTGCCGTCCACCGATATCGTCGTGCTGGGAGAGAACGACCGCGAGCTGCCGCCCGGCGAAGCCGGAGAACTGGCAATACAGGGCCCGCAGGTCATGAAGGGCTATTGGCAGCGGCCCGAGGAAACCGCCGCGTCGTTCACCGCCAGTGGTTTTTTCAAGACCGGCGACATCGCCATCATGAGCGCCGAGGGGCGGGTGCGCATCATCGATCGCAAGAAAGACATGATTCTGGTGTCGGGGTTCAATGTGTACCCCAACGAGGTCGAGCAGGTGGTTGCCCAGCATCCGGGGGTTCTCGAGTGCATGGTGCTTGGACTGCCCAGCGCGCAGACCGGCGAAATGGTTGCCCTGTATGTCGTGAAAAAAGATCCCGCCCTGACCGAGCAGGATCTGCGCGACTGGTGCGCCCGCCAGCTTACCGGCTACAAGCGTCCGCATGTCATTGAGTTTCGTGCCGAGCTGCCCAAGAGCAATGCCGGCAAGCTGCTGCGCCGGGCGTTGCGCGACGAGGTCCTGCAAAAAAATTAGGAGCTGGTGGGTTTCAAATGGGGCTGGATCATGGTGTTCAGTGCGTCGGCGATATGCGGGTTGGCCGCGTACACATAGCCCTTGGCAGGCCAGGAGTCCTTGTGGAGCATGTCTTCGGCCACCCCGCCCGCCTCGCGGACGATAAGGGTGCCGGCGGCGATGTCCCATGGGGCCAGGCCCATTTCCCAGTAGCCGTCGTAGCGTCCGCAAGCCACCCAGGCCAGATCCAGCGCGGCCGAGCCCATGCGGCGCACACCGCGCGTATTGTGCATGGCGGTGTCCAGGGTCGGCATGTATTGGTCGTAGAACGAGAAATCGCGAAACGGCAGGCCGGTTGCCAGCAGGGAGTCCGCCAGGTTGCGGGACTGCGAGCATGAAATCCGGTATTCGTTGAGCCAGGCGCCTATGCCGTGCATGGCAGTGAAGAGTTCTTCGCGATTGGGGTCGTAGATGACGGCGATGACGGGAGTGTCTTGCTGCAGCGGCTGTTCGTCGGCGTTCATGCAGCCGGCATGGGCGACAAGCGCGATGGAAACGGCATAGTGCGGAATGCCGTGCAGGAAGTTCGTGGTGCCGTCGAGCGGGTCGATATACCAGGTGGCGTGCGAGCCGTCGCTGCCGCCGGACTCTTCGGCGACGATGCCGAATTCGGGAGTCTGCTCGCGCAGGATGGCGATGATGGCCGCTTCGGCTTCGCGATCCGCCTGCGAGACGAGGTCGTTTTGCGCTTTTTGGTCGACGATCAAATCATTGCGGTGGCGAGCATGCGCCTGCAGGATGGCCGCGGCGGCGTGGGCCGCGGTAACGGCAGTCTTCAGGCATTCGCTAAGGTGCAACGAGGAAGATTTCATACAATTCGATCGTGCTCTGGTAACGTGGCTTCTTAGTTTACGCAACATTTGATCCGGTGTCTTTGAATGCGCCGACGCGCTTTCGGGGAAATCGTTGCTTATTTCATTATGACTTTTCAGTTTGAGCCCTTGGTTCCGGCCGACGTGGCGTTCGATCAGGGCGGCACGCCCATGAGCAAGCGCTATGGCGATATCTACCATGCCCGGCAGGGCGCCATGGCGCAGGCCGAGCATGTGTTCCTGCGCGGCAACACCCTGCCCGAACGCTGGAGGGGCAGGGCCGGCTTTACGGTGTGCGAAACGGGATTCGGGCTGGGGCAGAACTTCCTGGCGCTTTGGCACGCCTGGCGATCCGACCCCCAGCGTTCGACGCGTCTGCATATGGTGTCGTTCGAGGCCCATCCGTTCAGCCGCGCCGATCTGGCGCATGTCCTGTCGCCCCGCGTGCCGGCGCCGATGGCCGATCTGGCGCGCCAGCTCGTCGACCAGTGGCCGGCGCTGCTGCCCGGCATGCACAGGCTGGAGTTCCAGGGGGGCGCCGTGACATTGACCCTGGCATTCGGCGCGGTGGGCCGCATGGCTCACTTGGTGCAGGCCCGCGCCGATGCGTTTTTCCTGGATGGCTTTTCGCCTAGAAAAAATCCCGAGATGTGGACGCCTTCGTTGTTCGGGCAACTGGTGCGCCTGGCCGCCAGGGGGGCGACGGCAGCCACATGGTGCACGGCCAGGGAAGTGCGCGATGCCTTGTCGGATGCCGGCTTCCTGGTTTCCAGGGCGCCGGGCCTGGGCGGCACCCGCGACATGACGGTGGCGGCGCTGCGCCCCAATCTCGGACGCGACGAGCCCCGCTCGGCCCCGAACGATCCGGTGCTGGTGGTGGGCGGGGGGCTGGCCGGGGCCGGCGTGGCGCACAGCCTGGCCCTGCGCGGCCAGCCGTGCCTGGTCATCGACCCGGTGTTCGAGCAGGGCCTGGGCGCCAGCCACAAGGGCCATGTGGCCGCGGCGATCACGCCGCTGATCTCGCGCGACGATGATCTGCGGGCCCGGCTGACGCGCGCCGGATCGCACAGGGCCTTGCAACGTTGGCAGCCGCTGCCCGACAGTGCGCGGCCGAGTCGTTGCGGAACCATCGAATTGGTGCAGGATGGCGCCGAGGAAAGCGAGCGCCGCCGGGCTCTGGAGGAATTGTCGTTCCCCCGCGATTGGGCGTCGTGGCTGGATGGCGGCCAGGCTTCGCAGCTTGCGGGTTTTCGGGTGCCGCAGGGAGGCGTGTATTTTGCGGATGGCCAGTTGGCCCGGCCCGAGCCGCTTATCGCGGCGTTGCGGAGCAGGCCGGGCGTGCGCGGCCGGGCCGCACGCGGGGGCGGGCTGGAGCCGGCCCACGCCGGGGGATGGCGAGTCCTTGACGCCGGCGGCGTGCCGCTTGCCGAGGGGGCCACGGTGGTGCTGGCCAATGCGGCCCGGGCGCGCGGGCTGTTGCCGGCGGGCGAGGGCTTGCCCAAATTGCGCGCCATGCACGAATTGGCCGGGCAGGTCAATTATTTCAAGCCTGGTCCCTGCCATGAACCCGCGTTGATTCTAGGGGGCGCGGGGTACTGGCTGCCCCGTACCGCCGGGATATGCGTGGGCGGCAGCACCTACGTGCCCAATGCCGCTGAAAGCGCGGTTACGGCCCGGGGCAGGGCGGATATCGTCAGGAAGCTGTCCGGCATGCTGGCTGTTCCGGAAGGCGAACTGGCGGGTTGGGGTGCGGGCGGCCGCGGCTGGGCGGGTTGGCGGGCCGTGATTGCCGGCCGTCTGCCGGTCATTGGAGAGCTGGCGCATGCCCCCGGCGTATGGCTGGCCTGTGCGTATGGATCGCGAGGCTTGACATGGTCGGCCCTGGCGGGAGACATTATTGCTGCGGGCTTGCACCACGAGCCTTTGATGCTGGAGCGCGATTTACTGCGCGCAGTAGCGCCGCGCTAGGCGATATTCAAGGTTTTTCTGAGGGCATGGAATTGAGCCGATTTTATTTTATAGCGTAAATCCGTCAAAATAGTATCTTTTAATGAGTTTTAGCCAATTACCAAGGATTGCGCTGTGCCGCCCAAGTCTGACTTTGCTCACGTGACGCAACTGAACGCCTTACAGTTTTTAACCGCGAAATCGACGCGCGTCGATTTCGCCGTCGACGACACCGCCCTGCAGCTTCATGTCGAGGCGCATGCGCCTGGCGTGTATCGCCTGCGCGCGGCGCAGGCTGCCGTGCTGCTCGACGAAAAGCCCACCATGCGTTCGCGCCAGCAAGCCGAGATGCTGCTGGCCCGCCAGGAGGCGGTGGGCGAGCTGGCGGTCAGTTCCATTCCCGAACGCGAGCAGCAGGGCTGGCGCCTGGAGCAGGGCGATGTCGTACTGGAAATCACGCATTCGCCCTTGCAGTTCACATTGAGCCGGGGCGATCAGTGCCTGGTTGCGTCGGAACCCATGGCGGCGCTGGGCCTGGCCCGCATTCGGGAAGACGAGCAGGGCTGGCGCCTGGGGTTCGATCTGGATGGCGACGACAGCCTGTACGGTCTTGGAGAAACCTCTGGCGACCTGGAGCGGCGCGGGCAAAAAATCGTTGCCGACCATCCGCGGGGTCGGGCGCTGCCCCTGGTGTGGAGCACCAAGGGCTGGGGCGTTTATGTCAACAGCCTGGGACGGGTCGAGCACGACCTTGGCGTCGAGAATCCCGATGTTTATTCCATAGCCCTGCACGATCCGGTGCTGGATGTCTTTTTGTTCGCGGGCGAGCCGGCGGAAATTCTCAATCAGTACACGGCGCTTACCGGCCGGGCCGGCCAGCCCGGCTTGTGGCCCATGGGGATCTGGCTGGACCAGGCCAGCGGCCAGTCCGTCCAGACGACGTTGACGCAAGTGCGGCAATTGCGCGAATCCGGCCTGGGCCTGGATGCGGTTCAACTGGCGGCGCCCGCCGTCTACGGGTTTCAGGCGGACAAGCCGGCGTTCGAGTGGGATGCTGCGCGCGTCGAGGATGTCCGGACGGTGCTGGCGGATTTCCAGGAGCTCGCGGTCCAGATCGTGGCGCCCACGTTTCCCGGCGTTCTGGCTGGTTCCAGCATGTTCGACGAATGGGAAGACCGCGGCTGGCTGCTCATGAGCGACGAGGGCGTCGCGTGCTGCGCGGCTTCGGACGGCAAGCCTTTCGGCTTGCTCGATCTTACCTATAAAGATGTCTACAAGCTTTGGTCCGAGCGCCAGCGCCAGATGTTCGACGAGGGCGTGGGCGCGCCGGCCTGCGATGCGCAATTCGATATTCCCGACGGTGTTACCGCCCGAAGCGGCGAAACCGGCGCGGTATTGCGCGCCATTTATCCATTGCTGGCGCGCCGAGCCTTGTTCGATGCCGTTGCGGGCCACAAGACGCCTCAGGAAGGCGTGGTGCTGAGTTCCGATCTTTTTCCCGCGGTGCAGCGCTACGCCTGGCAGCGCGGGCCCAAAGTCGAAAACAGCTGGGCTGGGCTCGAGCATTCGCTGCGCACGGCGTTGGCGCTGGGCGCCAGCGGCGTGCCGGTGCAGATGCACACCTTGGGCAATTCCGCGGCGCCGGTCAACGGCATGAGCGCCGAACTGTACATACGCTGGCTTGCCGCCAGCGTGTTTTCGGCCAACTTCAGCTTCCAGGGTTCGCCCGCCTTGCTGCCGGGCGCCTTCGACGCCAAAACCCAGGCCCTCGTGCAGCACTGGCTGCAATGGCGCTACCGCCTGGTGCCGTACGTGCTTGGCATCATCGAGGATGCGGTGCGCACCGGCCTGCCGGTGCAGCGGTCGATGGCGCTGGCCTTTCCCGGCGATCCCGTTGCGCATGCCTGGGACACTCAATATCTGCTGGGGCCGGCCCTGCTGGTGGCTCCCGTCCTGGCGCCGGGCGAGGAAACGAAAGTGTATTTGCCCGAAGGCGATGCGTGGTGGGACTTGAACACCGGCTGGCGCTACGAGGGCGGAACCACCTGGACGGTGCGGACGGGGCTTGATACCTTGCCTATTTTCGGCCGGGAAGGGCATATGCTGTGCCTGGGGCCTGTGGTTCAAAATACCAGCGAGTTCAACTCGGCGCGCCTGCTCGACGAGGTCTGGATGTTCGGCATGCCCGAGCACAGTCCGGTCGTCATGCGCAACAAGATACGCGTCATGCAGATGCAGGGCTCCAGCTACATCAAAGGACTCGAAGGCCTGCGCATTCTGCCCTCCGAAGGGCTGGAAGTAAAACGCCGTGGGGCCGAGGTGCGCATCTCCCGCATACGTTGATTCGGCGGGCCGGGAACGCCGGCCCGATTTTCGGCCTCCAATGGGTAAAGCTACTCATAACAAGGACGCCGCATGTCGCTCGCGCTGATTCATCCCCCCGATTTGCCCGACACGGATGCCGGGCTGGCGCAATGCGTCGCGCAAGGCAATCTGCGCGCGCTGACGGTGTTGATGCGCCGCTATAACCAAAGGCTTTATCGTGTGGCGCGCAGTATTCTGCACAACGAGGCCGACGCGGAAGAAGCGGTTCAGGAAGCCTTTTATCTTGCGTACCGGGCCATGAGCACATTCCGGGGGGATGCCAGTCTTTCCACATGGCTGACGCGGATCGTCGTCAACGAGTCGACCCGGCGCCTGCGCAAGGGCAAGCGCCTTTCCTCCTTGCTGGAATTCAGCGATGCGCTCGAGTCGTTCGACGACGGGGAGCGCGGCGATATCAACGGGGCGAGGCCCGAGCAGCCGGAGCAGGCCATGGCACGTCAAGAAATGCGCCGATTGATCGAAGCAAAAATCGATGAATTGTCCGATGAGTTCCGGACGGTATTCGTCATGCGCGCGATCGAGGGTTTGCCGGTCGACGAGGTATCGGCATGCCTGGGCATTCCCGCCTCGACGGTGCGCACCCGCTACTTCCGGGCCCGGGCCCTGCTGCGCAAGATGATGGCGCGTGACGTGGGGCTGGGCCTGGAAGACGCATTTTCATTTGCCGGCGCGCGTTGCGACCGCATCGTCGCGGCGGTGTTGAGCCGCCTGGAGCGGGCTTCGACGCCGCCTTCCTGACGCCCGCCCCCGATCCCTTTCTTGTCGTTGTACCGATCCTCCGGCCATTGGCCGATGAGGACGGGATTGCTGTTGCCTTTTGTTGGACGAAGTTCTTGAATAGGAGTGGTGTCATGTCGTTTCTCAATTATCTTTCACAGCCGGAACTGGGCTTGAGCGGTTCGCGGCGTTTTTTCCTGGGCCGTTCGGGCTTGATGCTTTCGGGGGCCGCCGTTGCCTTGATGGCGGGCAACGAGGCGCTGGCCAAAGGCCAAGGCTCGAAATCGGCCGAATCGGATGTGCGGGTTCTGAACAGCGCGCTGGGCGCCGAGCTCGAGGCGATCGCCGCCTATCAGTTGGGGGCGGACAGCGGCTTGCTGAAAAAGCCGGCGCTGGATCTGGCCCTGACCTTCCAGGGGCAGCACCGCGAGCATGCGGAGCTGTTGGCAAAAACCGTGGGCAAGCTGGGCGGCAAAGCGGTGGTCGCGAAAGAAAAATACCACTTCCCGACGGACACGCTCAAAACGCAGGCCGACGTCCTGCGCTTTGCGGCAATGCTCGAAAAGGGCGCTGTCAGCGCGTATCTTGGCGCGGTGCCCGTGTTCGACAATCGCGATCTGGCCAAGGCGGCCGCCAGCATACTGGGCGACGAAGCCATGCATTGGGCTGTTTTGCGGCAGGCACTCGGAGAGGCCCCGGTTCCCTCGGCCTTCATGTCGTGAACGGGAGGTTTGCCTGGCTGCTTTGTCTCTGTATTGGGGGCCTGGGCATAAGCAGTGCTTAAGCCCAGGCCCCCATGACGGGCGATGCCGCGCGGGGAAAGGACATTTATTCCCGCTGCCTGGCCTGCCACGCCCTGGCGTACGATCGAACCGGGCCCCGGCATTGCGGTTTGTTCGGGCGCAAGGCCGGATCGGTCGAGGGGTTTCAGTACTCCAAGGCGATGCGCGATTCGCACATTGTGTGGGACGAAAAAACGCTGAACTGGTTTCTGGCCAGCCCCATGACGGCGATTCCCGGGACGGCCATGGGGTATGCCGGTATTCCCGATCCTCAGGAGCGAGCGGACTTGATTGCGTATTTGAAGCAGGAGAACGAAGGCCCCGATTGCGCGAAAAAGCCTTAGGAGCAGGCCTGGCGGGAGCCGTTTTTGCTGCCGGAAGCCTGGCATCGAGGCTCAATGCGAAGGCGGATTTGCACGGCTTGCGGAGAGGGTTTTTGACGCAAGCTGTGCGGTGTGCCAATTTGACAACACCCTAAAAAGAACTCATAATCGCGTTCTTTGGTTCAAAATGGGTTGGTAGCTCAGTTGGTAGAGCACCGGACTTTTAATCCGTTGGTCCCGGGTTCGAGCCCCGGCCAGCCCACCA
>JBEBXF010000059.1:0-11877 GCA_040391725.1 Eoetvoesiella caeni
CAGTACATGAATGTCTTGCTTGGACAGGATGCGTTTCGCAGTTTTTCAATGGCATCGCCGCCTGTGCCGGGCGGGAATCAGGTGGATTTCCATGTGCGCAGGATAGCGGGCGGATATTTCACAGATCGGGTGCTTTCCAGTTTGAATCCCGGTCAAGAGCTTCAAATTGAGATTCCCCTGGGAGAGTTCTGCTACCACGAGGAAGACTGGCGCCCATTGCTTATGGTGGCGACTGGAACAGGTGTTGCCCCTATCAAGGCCATTCTGCAGTCCTTGCTGGACCGGGGAGATTGCCCGCCTGTATCGCTATATTGGGGAATGCGCACCGAATCCGATCTGTATCTCCTGGAGGAAATAGCGTCCTGGAAAGACAGGCTGTGCGACTTTAGTTTTGTGCCGGTACTGTCCCGGGCGGAGGTGTCGTGGCAAGGTCGAACCGGTTATGTGCAGCAGGCCGTGTGCGACGATTTTCCCGATCTGTCCGAACATGCCGTGTATTTGTGTGGTTCTCCGTCGATGATAGGAGATGCGAAATCTCTGTTCCTCCAGCAAGGCGCGGAGCCTGCTTATATTTATGCCGATGGCTTTAGCTTTCAGCACCAATCCGCTTTTGCGGATTAGCCCAGAGGACGGTTGAACCATGCTTACCATTGTGTTTCACAAAGCAGGCCAGATATTCACGGATGTCGTTCAGGAAAACAGCAATCTGGTCGTACGAGCCGGCATTAAGCAGTTTCCCTATCCAAACCTAACCTACGAGTGCGGCATGGGGAAATGCGCTAAATGCGCTTGCCGCATCATTGCTGGTGCGGAAAATTTGCCTGTGGCCAACTGGAAAGAAAAAAAACAGTTGGGCGAACGCCTGACGCAAGGGTATCGCCTGGCGTGCCAACTTTGGCTGACGCATGATATCGAGTTGAGCCAGGACGCGTAGGAGGTATTTGGCATGTATGTGATTCTTACCAGCAAACCAGGCGTATTTCATTCGGAGGTAAAGGCGCCTTTCCGAATAGTCGAGTCCTACGAATACCGGTTGTACGGGATATTGAAGGCGATCTTCCATATTTCGGTTATTGAGGGTGATGCAAAAGTACGCATTATCGAAGATGAGCCGCCGTATATCGTCAATGATGTGCCTTCGAAGTTCCTTGAAAAATTCGATTCGATCGAACTGGCAAGAAATGAACTGCGGCATTTGACGACGTTCGGCAGCATTGAAGCGGAATTGGTTCTGTGCATGGGGGCGATAGGGACGACGACGTCATGATAGAAATTACTTTCATCAATAATTGCGGTCTGGTCGTCAATGTGCCCGAGAACAGCAATTTACTACGTGTATCGCTGCGCGAAAAAGGAGGTATCCCTTTTAAATGTGGTGGTGGTTTATGCGGAACCTGCAAGTGCTTGATTGAGGAAGGGCTGGAGAATACGGATTCAATCAAGCCCAAAGAACGCCGGCACCTGACTTCCGCCGACTTCGAGAAAGGCTACCGAATGGCTTGCCAGACTTTTGTCAAGGGCAATATTAAAGTATCTTGGTAAGAGTGGCGCGAGCGATGTTGCATATTTCTGATGCATTAGTGGATGAGTTGGTTACGGCGCCTCAAGCACAGCAGGTGCTCCAAGCAGCCTTTGCGGCGTTTGGGCAAGGACGGGCGGCCGTTCAAAAGCGCACACGCATCGACGCCGGCGGCGTCAAACTATCCACGCTGGGGGCCGTCATTCCAGAGCAATCGATTTCGGGAGCCAAGGTATATACGACGATAAAAGGCCGGTTTTCGTTTGTGATCTTGCTTTTTTCCGCAGTTGACGGCCATCCTCTGGCTACTCTGGATGCAACTGCCATTACTCGAATCCGAACTGCAGCTTGCAGCGTGCTTATGGCGCGCAAATTGGCTCGAGCCAACGCCAAGGTGTTGGGGTTGTTCGGCACAGGCACACAGGGCCTGGAGCATGCCGTGCAATTAGCGGCGGCATTTCGCCTCGAGCGTATCCTGCTCGATCAGTCGCGTGCCGGTGCTGCGGCATTGGCGCAAGTGGCTGCGGCGACTGGCGTGGAAACATGCGCTGTTCCGTCAAGCGAGTTGGTGCAAGAGTCGGATATCGTGGTTACGGCAACGCGTTCTGCAACCCCACTGTTCGACGGAAAATTATTGCGGCCGGGAGCTTTTGTCGCGGCTATTGGATCCAGTCTGCCTCATACTCGCGAACTCGATGACAATGTGCTCGTGCGTTCCAAAGCGATAGTCGTCGAGTGGAGGGAACAGGTTCTGGAGGAGGCCGGCGATCTCGTTCTGGCCGCGCCCATCGCTGGAGTCGAGGCCAAACTGGTCGAGCTTGCCGATGTCGTGAATGGCCGGTTTCCTGGACGTGGATCGGAGGACGATATCTTTGTCTATAAAGCTGTCGGGATTGGCCTGGAGGACATTGCCATCGCGGGCCTTGCCTACAAACTGATCCAGGGCGACCCAAGCTAAGTGCATATGTGGCGCTAAGAGCGGGCAAGAGCCGCCCCTTAGAACTTGGGAAACAATTGCTTGTCGGCCAGCCAGCGGGACATCTGCATGCGTTCTTTGCGGGCGGCGTTCTTGAAGTCGTCGCGGTGTTCCTTGTTGGGCCATACGTCCTGGCTTGTCACCGCCATGCGGGTGAGAATGGGTTCGTCCTTGCGCACATTCCAGACCATCATGTCCTTGGCCAGGGACAAGGGGCCCTTATAGTGTGTCCGGATCGCCTCCGCTATTTCCGGCCCCGTGTCGAAGTCGTTGAAAAAGTGGAAGGCGACGGCCAGGCGGGGATTGATCAGCTCGAGGACCTTGCCGGCTTCGGCGGGGTCGGAGTGCGCCATGGTGCCGATGCCTTTGGCCGAACGGTCGTCGTAGCCTGAGCGGTTGACGAGCTGAGTCACGGTGTTGAAGGTTTCGTGGATGACCAGATCCGCGTTCTTGGCATTGTCGACAAAGAATTGGCTGGGCGTGGTGTCGCCCGAATACACGAACGACAATCCATTCCAGTCCAGTCTGAGACTGACTGCGCCATCGAAGATATGCACGGCGGGAAAGCTGGTGACCTTGACGCCGTTCTTGTCGTAGATGACATGAGTCTTGGAAAAATCGAATTCGTGCACGTTGACTTCCGCGCCCACGGCGGGCAGTAGGCCGACGCGTGTGTCGGTGTCCCAGGCATACGATTCCATCTGCTTTTCGACGAAATGCTTCATGCCGTATTTGGGCAGCGAGCCCGATGGTCCGTACACTTCGAGAGGATGAGTGCGCCCGCCGGTCCAACTGCCCACCCATATTTGCGCAAAGCTGCCCACGTGATCCGTGTGCAAGTGAGTGGCGAAGTAGGCGGTTATGTCCTGGTACGGAATTTCAAGCGCGCCGAAGTTGGTTTGCGTTCCGTAGCCAAAGTCGAACTGGAATTTATCGCCGTTGCCCAGTTCGACCAGCCAGCCTGCGTTCGCCTGGGACGGTCTCAAGAAGGGGCGGCCCGTTCCCAGCGCGATAACGCGCATTTCATCGTGAGCCAGAGGTTCGGTGTTCGGGAAATAGTGTTCGCGTTTTGTAGAGCTCATGGTTGTTCCTGGTAAGACCGCAACGAAGCAAAAGACGATTTGAGTTTAAGTACTCGATCCATTTACGTACAATGCCAATATCGCAGGTTGTGATGCACAATCCGGATCACGGGAGGCCCATGTCTTCGGTACGTTTCAAAACGCGGCAGCTCGAGCTTTTGGTGTCCTTGGCCGAAACTTTCAGCCTGAGGCAGGCGGCCGAGCGCATCCATATTTCGCAGCCGGCGGCAACAAGGCTATTGCACGAGCTGGAAAGCGCCATGGACCTGGCCCTGTTCGAACGGTCGCGCCAAGGCATGCAGCCCACCGCCGCGGGGCTGGTCATGGTCGAGCATGCCCGGGTCCTGCTCGCCGCCATGAGAGATGCCTATGTCGATACCAAAGACGCTTCCGAGGGCAAGATCGGCAGTCTGCGGCTGGGCGTATTCGGCGGCGCCGATCCTGAATGCGTGGCGATGAGCGTGCTGGAGCTCAAACGCCGGTATCCAAGAATAAAAGTCATGATCAAAGAGGCGCCTCTTGAAATGCTGCTGGCGGCGCTGCGGGACGGGGAGCTCGACCTGATCGTCAGCCGCGTCGTGGAGGCGGATCCCGGCGATACCTTGGCGCTGGAAGTCCTTTACGACGAGACCTTTGTGATCGCCTGCGGGGCGCGAAGCAGCCTGGCCCGCAAGCGTGTGGTCTCGGTCGGCGTCTTGTTCGACAAGACCTGGCTCATTCCCCCGTCCGACACCCTGGCTCGCCAGCACGTGGATGCCTACTTTGCCCGGGTCTATGGCAAAAGCCCGCCGGGCATCATCGAGTCGGCGTCGCCGCTTGCCAATCTTGCCTTGCTGAGCCATTCCGATTCGGTGGTGGTGCTGGCATCGCAGCTCGCCGACTTCCTGATAAAGCAGGGCCTGCTGCGCAGGCTGCCCGTGAAGCTGGACAGGTTCAGCCGCCCAGTGGCGTTGATCACTTCGCGGATCCAGGTGGTCAAGCCTCTGTTGGAATGCATGATGCAGCTGTTGCGCGCCTTTGGGGCGCCGGTGGCGGACGGCGTACAGTCTGGGTAGCAAACGTGTCTTCCGCGTTGTGACGCGGCACAACGCGGTCGCCCGTTTACTGCTTGAGCAACTGTTCCAGCCACTGCGTGCTCATGGGAAAGCCGATAAGCAGGGAAAGGGTGACGATGTTGACGATCAGGAACGGCAGGGTGCCCATGAATATGGTTCGCAACGACAGGCTGGGCATGATGGTCTTGACCATGAACATATTCATGCCCACGGGCGGATGAATCAGCCCGATCTCCATCATCATCACCACGAAAACGCCGAACCAGACCATATCGATGCCCAGGGGCTGCACGATGGCCATGAACACGGGAACCGTCAGCAGCATCATCGACAACCCTTCCATCAATGAGCCAAGAACGATATAGATCAGAACCATGATCAGTATCACGCCGACCGCGGGCAGATGCATGGCCTGGATGCTCTCCACGAGCTGGGCCGTCAGGCCCGAGACCGACACCATGTTGGCGAAGACCTTGCCGCCGAAAACGATGGTGAAGATCATGCCCGTGGTCTTGGCGGCCTCGCAAAGGGCATCGAACGCGGTGCGGAGATTCAGCTTGCGTCTGGCGACGGCGAATATCAGGGATCCAAGCGCCCCGATGCTGCCTGCTTGCGTCGCGGTGAACAGGCCGCCGTACAGTCCTCCAATGACGAGCAGGAACAAGGCCAGCACTCCCCAAACCTTGGATAGGGCGCGGAGTTTCTGGGGCCATGGGGTACGTTCGCCTGCTGGTCCGCGCTCGGGGTGGCGCCGCACTGTCCACCATATGGCGCCCATGAACGCCAGGCCCAGCAGTACGCCGGGTATGATGCCGGCGATGAACAGCCTGCCGATGTCCTGCTGGGTAATGATGCCGTAGACCAAGAGCGGCAGGCTGGGCGGCAAGAGCGCGCCAAGCGTGCCGGCCGAGCTGACGCAGCCGCTGGCCATGCTGTCGGAATACCCGCGGGCGCGCATGGGCGGCATGGCGACCTTGGTCATCGTGGCGGCAGTGGCGATGGAGCTGCCCGAGATCGCCGCGAAACCCGCGCTGGCCAATACCGTTGCATAGGCCAGCCCGCCTCTGTAGTGGCCGAGCAGGGAATTGGCCGCATCGTATAGTTCTTCGGCCATATTGGCTTTATAGATGAACGTACCCATGAGGATGAACATGGGCAGCACGGACAACCCATCGTTGGCGGCCAGGTCTGCAATGGTCTGGCCCATCATCGACAAGGCTGGATCCCAGCCCCGCATCAGCCCGAACAAGCCCACTCCCAGCGTCAACATCGAAAAGCCCAGAGGCACGCCATAGAACGCCAACAGCAGCACCAGCCCGAAGCCTATCAGCGACATGCTCATGGCGCATCTCCCGCGGCGCGCGCCGTTGTAGAAAGATGCCGCATCAACAGTATTAACAAGGCCAGCGCGCTGACTCCACTGAGCGCGCTCATGAAGTAGTTCAGCGGACCCAGCGGGAGTTCCAGCACCATGGTTGCTTGCTGCTGGCTGGATAGCTGGCTGCCGTCCCGCCATAATTGCCAGGTCATGCCCATGCATGCCAGCAAGCTTATGCCAAGGATGACGGAGCGTTGCAGCCGCAGCCAGAAGCCGCTTAGACGGCCGTGCAGGATGCCTACCGAAATATGCTGTTCGCGCAGAGTCACCAGCGGGAATGCCGAGAAGATGAGGATCGCCATGGCGAACATGACCATTTCGGCGCTGCCGGTGATCGGCGAAGCGAAGAGATTGCTCATGAAAACGTCGATGAAGGTCACCATCATGATGAACAGCAGCGCTGCGGCGCACATCAATCGCAGAACCATCACGCATGCGCCGGGAAAGCCGGTTTCCGGATACCCGCCCTCATTGCCAGAAGGAAGATGGATGTCGCCGCTCATTTGCTGGTTGCGCCGGATTGGCGGCGATAATATTCCAGCGCCTCCTCGCCATTCACATTTTCGTGCTTGGCCGCTTTCAGCCATTTATCGGTCAAGACGGTAGCTCCTTTTTGGAGTTCCGCGACAAATTGAGGCGAAGCCGCGTGGTAGACCACTCCGTTCTTGACGGCTTCGGCATGCGCCTGTGCCTCGGCCTGGTCGAAGGCCGACATCCTTTCCGCGAATGCTTCACCCGACAACTTGGTAATGATGTCGCGATCCTGTTGGGGGATGGCTTCCCATTTCTTGCGGTTCACAATGAGAGAAAACGGCGGTGTGGAAAATCCCCCAGGCACGGTCGTCGCATTCTTGACGTAGCGCATCACTTTATAGCCCTGCGCATCCATGTCGGGAATGCCGATGAGGGCACTGACCATTCCTCCGGCGACGATTTCGCTCATTTTGGTGGCCGGCGTGGAGATAACGCCGGCGTGGGCCATGGCCATCAGTTTGGCGGCCACGCCGGGCGCGGCCCAGATCTTTATGCCCTGAAGGTCGCGCTCCGAGTCGATGGGGTCTTTGAGACTGTACAGGATCGCCTGTGGAAAGACGACCAGTGCAAGCAGGTGCACGTCCTTGTACTCGTTGGCGGACTGGAAGTACTTGCTGTACGTGCGCCATAGCGCGACGGAGTTGGCCTGCGAACTGGTGCCGAGGAATGGCAGTTGCGGCATCTGGACGAGCGGCAGTTGGTGCGAGACAAAGCCGTTGTACATGTAGGCGCCATCGATGACGTCGTTGCGCACGGCGTTCCAGACCTGGTCGGGCGAGACGACGCTGGCGGAAGGAATCTGTATCGTGACGCGCCCGTCGGTCGCCTTGTTTACGGCCTCGGCCCAGGGCTTCAGCACCTTGACGTTCATGATGTGCGGCGCGGGCAGGATGGCATTGATCAGCAGCGTGGTGTTGGCGCGCGCACAGGTCGCGCTTATGGCCAGCGCGGCGGCCAGGCCCAGTATGCGATATGACATTCTCAGGATGTAGCGCATGTTTGTCTCCTGTATGTTTTAAGTCGTTATGATCGCTTCCTTGCTGCGCGAATGGCCTGACGGGCCATCGATAAGCACATGATCGAGCATCCGGCTGCGGGATGTGCGATGAGAGGCCCGTAATGGCGAAATGGAAGGGATTGAGACGAGTATAGGGCGGTCGCCACTATCACGATAATGCCGTTTTCGGAGCTAGTGATACGGTTACCGGATCACTAGGCGGCCCGGTGCGACCAAAAAACAAAAAGCCCGCAAGCGGGCTTTTTGAGCTTGGCGGGCAGTTGCGGGCTCAAGCGATGGTGTTGGATAGCTTTCCCAAGCCAGTGATCGTGATGTCGACGCGGTCATTGGATTGAAGGAATTTTGGCGGCGAGAATCCAATGCCTACGCCAACCGGAGTTCCCGTGGCTATGATGTCGCCGGGCATGAGCCGCGTGCCCCGGGAGATCGTTTCGATCAGCGTCGGGATATCGAATATAAGATCCCGTGTATTGGCGTTTTGTCGAAGTTCGTCGTTAACCCTGCACTGGACTTCCAGGTCCTTTTCGTCGACGTCGTCGGCTGTGGCTATCCACGGCCCCATTGGGCACGATGTTTCGAACGACTTGCCCAGGAACCATTGCTTGTGCTCCGCCTGGATCTGGCGTTCGGTCAGGTCGTTGATGATGACGTACCCGAACACGTGTTTCATGGCTTCCGCCTTGGGAATGCCCAGGCCGGCTTTGCCAATGATGACGCCCAGTTCGGCCTCATAGTCGAGCTGGCTGCTTGTTTTGTCGGGAAACCCAATGCGCGTGCCTGTAGCGACGACGGCTTCGGGCATTTTGGTGAAAATGATTGGCGCCTTGGGTACGGCGTCCGCCGCGGAGCTGGCGCTGCTGTCGTACCCGCTGCGGGCAAATTCCTGGGCGTGATCGAAGTAATTCTTTCCGACGCAGAGGATATTGCGGCGGGGCCTTGGGATTGGCGCAAGCAGGGTGGCGGATGCGAAAGGGATGGCGGGTCCGTCGGCAATTCTTGCGCGTATGTCTTCGAAATTCTCGATAAGCCAGGACATATCGCCGATTGCTTCGTTGCCGACCTGCAAAGGGATATATACCTTTTTGTTCTCGTCGACTTTGGCGACGACCGGTTTGTGGTTCACGGACAATGTGGCGAACTTCACTGGCGCTCCTTTAGATGGATTAAGTTTTTTCTATTGCGGGAAGTCTTGAAAGAAGACGTATGCGGGTGTGATCCGAGTGGCTGCGCGTCAATCGGATGAATTCTTCCGCGTCGCCCACTACAAAAGCCTGGGCGAGTTGTGCGTGCTCTTGCTGAGCTTCGATGAGATCCCCCGTGAGGCGTGTCTCGGTGCGGATGTACGACTCTATCAATGTTCTTGAGTGATCGAGGGCGCGCAGGTGATGCGGGGAGTCGGCGGCGGAAAGCATGGCCGTATGGAAACGCATGTTCAGGTCGAACCACCGCGTCAGGCTTTTGTCGTCGGTGCATGAAGCCAGTGAGGCCATTTCCGCTGCAATGCTGTAGACGGCGGAAATGTCGGCATCGGTGCGTTTTTGTATGGCCCGACGGGCCAGTTCCGTTTCGAGCAGGCAGCGCAGGTCGAAGACTTCGTTGATTTGAGCGGGATCCAGGCTGGCAACGGCATAGCCGCGCCGGGGATGCAGGACTACGATGCCGTCCGCCTCCAGCCTGGGCAGTGCTTCTCGAAGGGGACTGCGGCTGACTCCAAGCTTGCTTGCGACTTCGTCTTGGCGAAGCATTTGTCCTGGCCCGAACACACCGTTGAGAATGGCCTCCCGGACTTTGTTGTAGACCATGGTTGGCAGGGTCTGGCTGGGTATGGATTCTGTGAGCTGGTCGATTGACATGTCCAGGATGTGTCCTTGAGTGGCGTTTTAATAATTGTATAAAATTATTTTTTATATGGCAATTCTAATTTTCTATTCATGGAAGTATTCAATTTCCATGCAACTGGAAAATTCATTATTTTAAATTTAATTAATTGAATTTAAACATATTTTATTGGATAGGGTTTTTACTTATTGTGCGACATACTTCAGCATGTAGACTTCGATTTTATGAATTACATTTTTTATACAATTTTGATTTTGTATAAATAAGCAGATAGCGAAGCCGTAGGCGGCCTCGGACTCCACCTCTATTCGCAGGCTGGTTTCAGCCATTTCTTAGTTCAGCCAGGAGTGTTTATGCCAAGTCAAGTCAAGTACATCAATCCGGAAGGCGGTTGCCCTGCGCAAGGTCTGTATTCTCATATAGGCACTCCCGACGGGAAGCTGTTGTTCGTTGCCGGCCAGTTGTCGGTTGGCGACGACGGAAGCGTAGTGGGCAAAAACGATTTCAAGGCCCAGTTCAAGCAGATCTTCGACAATCTTGGCAAGGTGCTGAAGGGCGTCAATGGCGACTTCAACAATGTCGTCAAATTCACCACCTATATGGTTCGCTCGCAGGATCTGGAGCAGTTCATGGCGCTTCGCGCCGAATTGTTCCCCAAGCTGTTCAAAGGTCCCGACTTCCCGCCCAATACACTCCTGGTCATCGACCGATTGGTCAAAGAGGATTTCCTCATGGAGGTGGAAGCGGTCGTTCATATTGGATGACGCCTCGTTGCCGCTATCGCCAGGGCGGTAGCGGCTGAACCTCCGCATTACAGCAAGGAGAATCATGTTCAAGACCGAACAATTCGAATTTGAGGGTTCCAAGGTTGCGTACCTTCATGGCGGTAGCGGCAGCCCGCTGCTGCTGCTTCATGGCTCCGGGCCCGGGGCCTCCAGCCTGGGCAACTGGAAGTCCGTTCTCGAGCCGTTGGCGGCACGTCACGAAATCTATGCGATGGATCTCATCGGTTTCGGGCAAAGCGGCAGGAAGCCGGCTCCGCCTTATTTCGACTATGGCCTGTGGGTCCGCCAGGCCGCCGAGATGCTGGGGCGCATCCCCAGCCGAAAAGTCGGGGTCATCGGCCACTCGCTTTCGGCATCCATAGCGCTGACCCTGGCCTCCCAGAGCCCAAAGTCGGTTGCCGTCATGACCACCGGGGCGATGGGGGCTCCGTTCGCGCTCAAGGAAGGCACTCGCCGCACCTGGACATGTCCCCGCAATCGTGAAGAGCTGGTTGCGGCCATCAGCGGTCTCATTTACGACGCGTCGGGTATCGACGAAAGCTATCTTCAAGGGCGCGAGAAGGTCATCTACGCGGAAGGCTATGCCGATTATTTCGACACCATGTTCGGCGGCGATCAGCAGCAATACATCGATGCCGCCCTGTTGTCGGAAGACACGCTGAAACGGATATCCCAGCCCGTATTGATGCTGCACGGACGTAACGACGATGCATTTCCCGCCACCTGCACGGTTGAAATCGCAAAGTGTTTGGCCAATGCGGACGTCATGTTGTTGAACAAATGTTCGCACTCTGTGGCCGTTGAGCGGACAAGCACCTTTCTCGCTTTGGCGGAAGACTTCTTTACACGGCATCTCGAGAACGATTAACCAACCAGGAATTACAGTAATGGCAAACAAAGGCTATATCCTGAAGGGAAAAGTGCTGGACGGTACGCTGAATCAACCCATCGAGAATGGCTTGGTCGTCACGGAAGGCGCGTATATTTCCTGGGTGGGAAGCGCTACCGATCTGCCTGCCCGGTTCAAGGCGGAAGAATACGAGGTCGTCGATCTGCCCGGGCGTTCGATCATGCCGGGCTTGGTCGATGCGCATACTCATATTTCCTTCGGCGAGTCGCGTTCCGAAGAAGAAAACGCCTTGTATACGCCTGTCGAGTTTCGCGCGATCAAGGCCATCTACAACGCCAATAAAGTGCTGCAGGCCGGCGTTACCAGCGCCTTCGATGCGGCCACCACGTATGCGGTCGCCCAGGCGGTTCGGGATGCGATTGACAGCGGCATGTACCCAGGCCCGCGCTACACCGTTTCCGGCAAGCAGATCACCAACCATCAAGGTCTTGAAGACGCTTTCTCAAGCGAAATGCAATTCCCTCCAGGGCAGGCGGCGGTGCTCGTGAAAACGAAAGACGACCTGGTGGAGGCAGTGAGGCTGCAGGTCAAGGACGGCGTCGATGCCATCAAGGTCTCCGGGTCCAACGACAATCTCATCACGCCGGATATGGCGGATGTTTCCGCCTTTACGCTCGAAGAACTCAAGATCATCGCCGACGAAACACATCGGCTCGGCAAGATTTGCAGCATACACGCCCGCTCTCGTGTGTCGTCCCGGGATGCCGCCCTGGCGGGCTTCGACAACATCTATCATGCCTCTTATATCGATGACGAGGGTATAGAAGCCTGCCTGAAGTCC
>JBEBXF010000060.1:0-11857 GCA_040391725.1 Eoetvoesiella caeni
TCGTCGGGCTCATAACCCGAAGGTCGTAGGTTCAAATCCTGCCCCCGCAACCAAGTTCAAAGACTGGTCAATTGCCACAAGCGATTGGCCAGTTTTCATTTTGGCCTTCAAGTTTTGAAGCCTCAGGTTTTTCGCCTTCGGTTCCCGGATGTTCGCAGCAGGCACCAAACCAGGCACCACACAAAACACCAAACCAAGTGCCAAGCGCGGCAAAACGCCGCGAGCCGGCAGACGAACCGGTAAACCACCCAGCAGGCCGCTCCAACACAAGGGCATTACACGCAACAGCGCGCGCAACCGGATCTGGCCGGATTCGGCAAGCCGACGGCACGTCGAGGTTAATAGTGCGAATAGGATTCGAATATTAGGCATCAGCCAAGCAGCACACCAGGCAATGGCATTCACAACGCAGAAGATTCTTGGTTCAATCGGCCAAGCCCCGCCTGGGTGCATGTGGGCCGAATACGCCATGGCCTAGCTTGCGGTCTGGGGCTTGCTTAAAATTTTAAAATATCGGATTGCGGCGGCTGGCGAGACAAGATCTTCCCGGGCCGTAGCCAACAAGCGTTTGAACGGTGGCTTATTCGAAGAAAAAATCTTTGCACCGTTGTTCACACCGCTGCCTGCATTATCGGGCCGCATTTTCGCGGCGGTAAAAACGACATCGAGGCCGCAGCGGTAAGTCTATCAGCTTCAATAAGCCATATTACACCATCCCCGAGCCGCCAATGCAACATCCCTGGCAAGAAGCGGCTACATTTGGCGTGCCGGCCCCGGCAACCGCGCGGCATATCCACAACGCCCCTTGCGCTTGAAAAGGGTGCACTATGCTTCCTCGCACGTGGCCGACGGCAAACATGACTCGGCTTTGGCCCTGAACTCGTCCACGGTGATGCCACGCAGAATGAATACGATGGCCGCCTCTTGCGGTTCCGCTTCCGGCGAACCCACCGCGGGCGACTCAACCTCGTCGGCCCGTCCCCAAACGCTCCCGCCTTGCGGCAAGCTTTGAAGAGGATACAACTGTTCGTGAATGCCATGAATCACGCTGTATTGCGTCTCTCCGGCAAAGCGCAGCAGGCCTTTGGCGCGCAGCAAGCGGGCGCCCAGGGCAGCCTGCAGGCCGCTCATGCCCTTGATGAACCCGGAACGCGGCGGAGCCTTGCTCCAACGCAGAATGAAAACGGACACTGCCGGATGCGCCAACGCCCGCGAGTCCAGTTCCTTCGGAAGAATCGTATCGGGTTCGTCCCCGAACAAGCGCTGCCCCCGCGGGCGTAGCGTTTCCCGGCCTCGGGAGGCGGCCTGCAACAGTTCGTGCAACGAAGGCAAGGCTTGCGACGAATACACCGGCGCCTCCCGGTTGATGCCGCGCAGCGCCGGCTCGATGAGCGCCAGCCGATCCTGCTGCACAAGATCGGCCTTGCCAAGAACCACCACGTCGGCCAGAGCCAGTTGCCGCAGCGCCTCGGGCTGTTCGCGCCATTGCCGCAGCGCGTGAACGCTGTCCACCACGGTAATGCACCCTTCATACACGTAGCGTTCACGCAGGAAGGCCTGATAGCTCAGGGTGTACATGATGGGCGCCGGATCGGCCATGCCCGTGGTTTCGATCAGCACATGGGAAAACACCGGAATCCTTCTTTGCAGCGCCGCCATGAACAATTCTTGCAGGGCGTCGACCAGCTCGCCGCGCACACTGCAGCAGATGCAGCCCGAATCCAGTATGGCGATGCTGTTGCCGACGTGCCGGATCAGATGATGATCCAACGCCACGCTGCCCAGCTCATTGACGACGATGGCGATTCTCGACGGATCGGGCGATACGCGGCCCGCCGCGTGCAAAAGACGATTCAGCAACGTCGTTTTTCCACTGCCCAAAAAACCCGTCAGGACCGTAACCGGGATTTTCCTTGCCTGTTCCATCGATCCGATTTCATCCACTAAAATGGGGCGATGAGCCCGCCGGACGGCCGGCTCACGCACGCAATCATCCGCACGTTGCATGCCATTCTAATCCCCACCACAGCCAGGGTCCGCCGATTTGTCCGAAACCTTTTCGATCTCCCGCGATTTGCGCGCCATAGACGCCGCGCAATGGAACAGCCTGGCGGGCGACCAGCCTTTAGTGCGTCACGAATTTCTTCTTGCCCTGGACCAAACCGGCTGCGCGGCGGCGAAAACCGGCTGGGCGCCCCACTATCTGCTGTTGCATCGCCATGGCCGTCTGGCCGGCGCCATGCCCCTGTACCTGAAATCGCACTCGCGGGGCGAATACGTGTTCGACACCGGCTGGGCCCGCGCCTTCATGCAGCACGGCCTGGACTATTACCCCAAGCTGCTGGCATCGATTCCGTTCACTCCCGTGCCCGGCCCGCGCCTGCTGGCCGCCAGCCATGCGGATCGCGTGCTCCTGGCGCGCCAGGCCATCGAACTGACTCGGCAGAACGAGCTCTCGTCGCTGCATATTCTGTTTCCATCGGAAGAGGACTGCGATGCGCTGCGCGACGCCGGCTTCATGTTCCGCGAAAACGTGCAATTCCACTGGCACAACCACGGCTACCGGGACATGGACGATTTCCTGGCGGGCATGAGCCAGCAAAAGCGCAAAAAGCTCAAGCAGGATCGAAAAAAAACCCGGGAGGCCGGTGTGGCGTTCCGCTGGCTGCAGGGCAGCGGCATCGACGCCAAGGCCCTGGAATTCTTTTACGAATGCTATTGCCGCACCTATTACGAACACGGCAACCCTCCGTACCTGAACTTCGAATTCTTCACGCAACTGCATCGAACCATGGCCGACAGCATGGTGCTGATCGTGGCCGAACAAGGCGGTGAGCCCATCGCCTGCGCGCTGAACATCCGCAGCGCCGACAAACTCTATGGACGCTACTGGGGATCCGTAAAATTCGTATCGGGCCTGCATTTCGAAACCTGCTATATGCAGGCCATCGAATTCTGCATCCGCCACGGCCTGTACACCTTCGAAGGCGGCGCGCAGGGCGAGCACAAGCTGTCGCGCGGCATGTTGCCGGTGAAGACGTTTTCAGCCCATTGGATACGCGACCAGCGCTACGCCCAAGCCATCGCCGACTTCCTCGCCCAGGAAACCGCCGCGATCGACGACTACATGGAAGTCCTGGAAGAACACAGCCCCTTCAAGGACCGCGGGCCGCAAGCTCCAGAAGACGGGCAATAGAAATATCCGCGCCGAAAGGCCGGCCGCGGCAAGCCGCGGTTCGCCCCCTACCAGACCACGAAGAACAGATACCAGGCGGCGCAAAACGGCAGCAGGCCCAGCGTAACCACTATGGTGGCAAGCACCCGGACACCCACGTCGGCCCGGCGCTTGCCGAGAATGCGCCAGACCAGGCGCAGGCTCCACAGCAGTGCGAAGCCGAGAATCAAGAAACGCGCGCTGGTCGCCCAGAACATGGGCACGCCCTCGTTCTTGAGAAGGGTGAGCGTGGTTGCCGACAACCCAAGAAACACCCCCGCGCCGGCGGCGGGAATGAGGCCTTGCGCAATCCGGTGCACGCCCGGCCGTCCAAGCCGGCCCAGCCATTTGGGCCGGGCGGCCGTGTCCTGGGCGCGCACGCCGGGCAGCACGCAATCGGCCAGCCAAAGCGCCACATACAAAGGCCCGCCCACCACCAGGGCGGAGCCAAAGATGAACAGCAATATGCCGGCGCCATCCAGCCAGGAAAAACTGTCGTTGACTTCCGGATAGTGCGTCAGGATGAACCATGGCGCATTCTGGGCCAGGGGCCAGTAGATGTCGTGCTCCACCAGCCATGTGGCGCTGGCCTGCTTGATGGTGACGAACCAGGGACTGGCGCTCCAGAGAAACGCCCCCACCGCCAGCCCCATCAGGCCGAACACGATGAGCGCCGTCTGCCAGTGGTCGCCGCCGGCGATATGCACGATTTCCTCTTCGGGCGAGCGCGGCGTCAGATGGATGGCGCCGCGGTAGTCGCTGCACCGCCCGCACATATGGCAGTCGCCGGCGCCCTGCATATTGCGCAAGGGCACCAAGGGCGCGCAATTGATGCTTTCGGTGCGCCGCACCGGATGCCGCCACGCTTCTTCATCGACCTTGTAGTGCCACGGGGCCAGCTTGGCCAGCAAATTGAAGACGCCATTCACCGGACAGAGGTATTTGCACCAGACCCTTTTTTTGCGGCCATACATCCAGCCGATGACGATGGCGCCGGCCGTGGAGCCGCCCAGGACGGCCAGCACCGCCAACGGGTACTGATAAACACTGACCAGTTGGCCGTAAATGGTCGTCAGGGAAAAAGCCACGAAAGGCCAGCCGCCCCAGCGTATCCACCGGGGAATGGCCTTGCCCCGCCCATGCTCGCTGGCCCATTCGGTGAGCATGCCCTCGGGACAGAACAGCCCGCACCAGGCGCGCCCCAGCAAAGGCATGGATACCAGCACGAACGGCCACCAGATGCCCCAGAAGGCGAATTGCGCAAAGATGGTCAGGTTGTTGAAGATGGACGCGGTATTGCCGGGCAGCGGCATAAACGCGGGAACGATCAACAAAAAAAGATAGAAGCCCACAATGCACCATTGCAGCTTGCGCAGCAATGGCGCATGGTCGCGCAGGAAGTCCGCGGCGGTCCCCGCCGCTCGGTTCAAGGCCGCGCTCATGATGTTACGATGCCGCCGAAGCCGCCGGCTGGGAAGCGCGGCCGGCACGCGCGCCGGCCCGGTGCAGCAAGACCCATACGACGGCCCAGTAGGCCAGCCATATCAAGAGCTCGGACAGAGCCGGATAGGCGCGATAGCCCGCGAAATCGGCCAGTATCTTGCCAATGCCATGGCTGTCGTCCAGCAGCCAGGCGCTGTCCCAGACGGGATCCATCAGTGTGGGCAGGACGTCGAGGGAAATAAGGTGATCCAGGCCATTGACGAGCAAGGCCCCCGCCAGAAGCAGCAGCAAGGCCTCGGTGAGCTTGAAGAAACGGCGCCAGGTAATGATCTTGCCGCCCAACTGCAGCAGCCAGAACGTGAACAGGGCCAGCAGAAACCCGATGACGCCCGCCAACGCCAGCATCCAGGACTTTCCGGTGGTTTCGCCCGATGCGATCATGCCATACAAGAACACGACGGTTTCGCTGCCCTCGCGCGCCACCGCGATGGCAACGAGAACGAGCAGGCCCCACCAATTGGATTGCCGTATCTGCTGGGTGACGCCGCTTTCCAGCTCGCGCTTGAGGGTTCGGCCGTGATGCCGCATCCACAACACCATTTGCACGACCAGCACGCAGGCCACCAGTCCCATGATGGCCTGGAACCATTCTTGCCCGCTGTCGGAAAGCCAGGACGAAATACCCAGCAGCACCAGGGCCAGCGCGCAAGCCACGGCCAGCCCGACCGCCACGCCGCCCCACAGCCATCGCAAGCCTTTGCGGCCATCGGGCGTGGCGCTCAACCAGCTGTACAGGATGCCGACAACCAGGAGTGCCTCGACGCTTTCCCGCCAAACGATAAATGCCACTTGTTCCATAATGCTTTACGCCCTACTTGTCGGTAACAACCAGGGTGCCTTTAGTATCTTGATGAAAATCGTCGAAAAACGGGTACTCGCCGGGCCGGGAAACCGTAATCACCACAAAGGACTTGACCCCCGGGCCAAGCACTTTTTCCTTGCGCAGCGGCAAGCTTTCGAACTCTACGGGCTCGTTGCTTTCGTTGATGAGTATGAGCTTGAACTTGCCTGCCGGGACTTCGAGGCGGGCGGGTTCGAACTGGCCGCCGGCCTTGAACGTAAGCGTGTAGGTGGGCAGCTCGGCGGCCTGGGCCGGCCCGCCCATACCCAGGACGAAACAAAGAACGAACGCGGCGAATCCGGGCCAACGCATATCAATACCCGCCCTTCTTACCGGTGCCGGCGTACACGAACTCGTAATGAACCGTGAAAGGCTTGAACCAGTCGGCAACACCGGTTTCCTTGTCGATGTGGCGGCCGAAGTGGTTCATGGGATCGGCCGAAGGCGCGGAGATGGAAAAGGTAAGCGAGTACTTGCCGGGACCATCGAGCTTGACGTTATCGCCGTAATGCGGGCCGTCGTTGGCCACCATGGGCATCAACGGGCCCTTGATGACTTTGTCGCTGCCCTTTTTCTGCAATTCATAGGTGATGACCAGATACGGCATCCAGGAGCCTTCCGAGAAACCATTGGGGTTGTCGGCGATGGCGTGGATATCGGCTTCGAGGTGGATATCGGAATCCTTGGCCGGCCGCATCATTCCCGCGGGAGCCATTTCGATGGGCTGCAAATATACGGCGGCGATTTCCATGCCCGCCTGTTCGACAGGTTTGCCGATGGGGTATTCGGCGGCAACCGCCGATACGGTCAGGCCCAGGCCCAATACTGCCGCCGTTAGCAAGTGTTTCATCATCTTTACTGCGCTCCAGATAAAATAACCGCCGGTGATACGATGGATGCTACGCGCGGCCTCGAGCTGCTCGCCCACATCCTTTGCTGGTAAGCATTATAGAGCCAAACAAAAACAAGTCTAATTCTCATTAATCTATCACGCTACGCTAACTGGCGCCTGAATTCTATCGCGCCGCTTGCGCGGCTGGCTGCCCCGCAAAAACAAACCAGTCTAGATCCTCGAGGGAATCGAGACTGGCGCGCCTGCGGCAAACCCGGGGGAGTTATTTTTTCTTGGGTTCGCTGGACGAGACGGGGTTGAAGGGAAACGCCGAGAACATGGAACGGGTTTGATCCTGCATTTGATCCTGCATCTGGACGAACAGGTTCTTGCTTTGGTCGATGTAGCTGTTCATCATGTTTTGCAGCATGGGGGTCTGGATATTCATGAACTGGGCCCAGGTTTCGGGGCCGAACTGCGTGCCGCCGTACACCCCCTTGGACTGCTCGGCCACGCGCTCCTGGATTTCCATGAAGGCCATGATGTTTTTTTCCAGGAAGGTGCCCATGATGCCCTGCATGGAATGGCCGTAGAACCGGATGATCTGCGCCAGCGCCACCGACGAGAACATGGGAACGCCGCCGCTTTCCTCTTCCAGGATGATTTGCAGGAGAATGCTGCGGGTCAGGTCTTCGCCGGATTTCGCGTCGACGACCTGGAAGGCTTCGTTATCGAGCACCAACTGCTTGACATCGGCCAACGTGATATAGGCGCTGGTCTTGGTGTCGTACAAACGACGGTTGGGATATTTTTTTATCAGCCGGTCTGTTGCCGAAGATGGTGCTTGCGTCATGAGTTCAACCAAGTGCGTAAAAAAACGAAAAGGGCCATATGCCCGCGAATCTTCGAGGAAAACTGGAATTATTCAGTAGCTCACGGTAAGACTATAAGCACGCTGATAAAGAATTGCAAAAAGCGCCCCCTGCGCTGCACCGCCGGCTCGGCCTGCACCCCCAAAAAAAAGCCCCCCACGCTGCGCCGCTGACGCGGCTTGCCGCCCCCCCGAGGGGGAGCTTTTTGCTTTGGGGCGGCACGGCGGCAAAAAAGGGGGCGCTTTTTGCCTACCCCATGTGCAAGCCGCCGTTCAGGGAAAAGTCGGCGCCGGTCGCAAAACCCGCATCGTCCGAGGACAGCCAGGCGACCATGCCGCCGATTTCCTCGGGTGTGCCGAGGCGTTTTACCGGTATGGTGGCCACGATTTTTTCAAGCACATCGGGCCGGATGGCGCGCACCATATCGGTGCCGATATACCCCGGGGAAATCGTATTGACCGTGACGCCCTTGCTGGCGACCTCCTGGGCCAGCGCCATGGTAAACCCGTGGATGCCCGCCTTGGCCGTGGAGTAGTTGGTTTGCCCGAACTGCCCTTTCTGGCCGTTGACGGAGCTGATATTGATGATGCGCCCCCATTGCCGGTCAACCATGCCTTCGATGACCTGCTTGGTGACATTGAACAGGCTGTTCAGATTGGTATCGATGACGGCCCGCCAATCGTCCTGCGACATCTTGCGGAACACG
This sequence comes from Eoetvoesiella caeni, assembly GCA_040391725.1. Lineage (GTDB taxonomy): Bacteria > Pseudomonadota > Gammaproteobacteria > Burkholderiales > Burkholderiaceae_B > Eoetvoesia > Eoetvoesia caeni_A. The sequence goes on from JBEBXF010000060.1 coordinate 7,969, forward strand.
CCGTCTCGCGTAATGCCCGCATTATTGACCAGGACGTCGACCGGTCCCAGTTCTTTGACGACTTTCTCGAATGCGAGGACCGTCGAATCCCAATCGGACACATTACCTACCGATGCATGGAACTTATAGCCCAGCGCCGCCTGCTCGTCCAGCCATTGCTGAAAATCCCGGCTGGGCCCGCAGCCCGCGACAACCGTGAATCCATCTTTGGCCAGCCGCTGGCAGATCGCTGTTCCGATACCACCCATTCCACCTGTCACATACGCCAATTTTCCACTCATCTTCTTCTCCTCGACTGGGTTGCTACTTGGGTACTACTTTGCACGGCAAGGCACAAGGCCTGCCCCGCCTATACCGCACGCACCTTCACGTACCGACCGGGCGCGTCTTCGATAGGCGCATAACGTTTATTGCCCAGTCTGGCCGACGGGCGGCCAAGCGCGCCGGAATGCTCCGCCAGCCACGCCGACCAATCGGGCCACCAGCTGCCAGCCTGCCGCTCGGCCTGCTCGAACCAGGCCTCGGGGTCGCCCGGCAGCGGCCGGGCGGCAGCGCCACGGGACTCGGCCCAATAATGGCGACGGTTCTTGGACGGCGGATTGATGACCCCCGCAATGTGCCCCGAAGCCCCAAGGACGAACCGCTGCGGCCCGCGCAGAATGGCCGTGGACGCATAAGCCGCCTGCCAGGGCACGATGTGGTCGTCGCGCGAGCCATACACGTAGGCCGGCATGGAAAGACTGGTCAGGTCGATGGGGTGTCCGCTTATTTTTACGTGGCCCGGCTCTTTCAAATTGTTTTCGAGATAGGTATTGCGAAAATACCAGGCAAAGAACGGCCCCGGAAGATTGGTGCCGTCGGAATTCCAGAACAGGAGGTCGAAGGCGGGAGGAGATTCGCCTTTCAGATAGTTGCCGACCACATAATTCCAGACCAGTTCGCTTGGCCGCAAAAACGAAAACGTGGTGCCAAGCTCGCGTGCGGACATCAGGCCGCCCTGCCCCAACTGGCGTTCGCGGGTTTGCGCGTGCGCTTCGTCGACAAAGACGTCCAGAACGCCCGTATCGTTGAAATCGAGCAAGGTGGTCAGCAAGGTAAGCGACTGAACCGGGTGATCGCCCTGCGCATGAGCCAGGGCCAGGGCCGACGCCAGCAGGGTGCCGCCCACGCAAAAGCCCAGCGCATTGATGCTGTCCTGGCCGGAAACGTTCTGTACGACCCGGACGGCTTCCAGCACGCCTTCCTGCAGGTAGTCGTCCCAGGTGGCCGCGTCGATGCCGTCGTCGTCGGACGCCAGCGGGTTGCGCCACGAAACCAGAAACACGCTGAAGCCTTGTTCAAGCGCATAGCGCACCAGCGAGCTTTCGGGCTGCAGGTCGAGAATATAGAACTTGTTGATGCAAGGCGGCACGATGAGCAGCGGGGTCTTGTATACCCGCGCCGCCACGGGCGCGTACTGGATGACCTGCATGAGGCGGTTTTCGAATACCACCGCCCCCTGGGTGACCGCCACGTTCTCGCCCACCGCGAACCGGGACTCGTCGGTTTGCGACATGCGGCCCTTTTGCAAATCGCCGAGCAGATTGTTCAGCCCATGCGCCAATGAAACGCCGTTGCTGTCGACCACGCACTTTTGGACATCGGGATTGGTGGCCAGGAAATTGGCCGGCGATACGGCTTCGACCCATTGCATGACGGAAAACCGCAAGCGCCGCCGGAGCGGCTCGGGCACCTGCGCGGCATCGACCATTTGCTGCATGGCCCGGCTTGAAAGCAAATACGCATGCGCAGTAAGCAGGTGGTCTGGCCTTGCCGCCCATTCGGGAGAACTGAAGCGACGGTCGGCCGGCGCCTGAAGCGCGCCTTGTCGCGCCTGCTCTGTAATACGCGCCCATTCCCGGGAAAACTCGGCTTGGATTTCTGCAAGCTTGTCGGGAGCAACCCCGCCAGGAAAGGGCCATTGCACTGGATATGGAGCAGTCATATCGAACCCTATGCTTTTAAACCTACTTGTAAGCCATGGTGCTGATCATTTACGGCAATGTCAATCAGGGTAAGTTCTCTGGACGAATGAAATATTGCGGCGGCGGCAACGCCGCGAGCGGCCGGTTCCAGCCCCTGCGCGATCTTCTTGCTACGAGCTGGCGGACCCTAGCCATGCGAGCGTGGCCATGCGCCCGCCGGCGGAATCGCGCCGATACGAATAAAACATGTCGGATTGGGCATAGGTGCAATAGCCACTGGCCTGTACCTGCTGAACGCCCACCTTCAGCAGCCGCGCCCGAGCCAGTCCAGGCAAATCGGCCAGCCACTTGCCAGGTCGGCGGCCCGCGGCAAAAAACACCGAGCAGTCCGGGTCTTGGCCCACAAAGGCCGCGCGCACCTCGTCGCCGACCTCGAAGTGGGGCTGACTGATGCCCGGGCCTATCCAGGCTCGCCAGGCCGCGGCCCGCGGATGCTTGGCGCGCAGCCTGCCCACGGTATTTTCCAAAACCCCGCCGGCCAGGCCGCGCCAGCCGGCATGCGCCACGCCCAGCGCGCCGCCGTCCGGATCGGCAATGACCACGGGCAGGCAATCGGCCGTCATGATCGCCAGCACCCGGCCGGCGATCGTCGTGACCGCGGCGTCGGCCCGCGGCGGTTCGGCGCTGTCCCAGGCGGCATCCGCATCGAAGACCTGCGTCCCGTGAACCTGCTCGAGCCAGCGCGGTGCGGCCGGCAGAAGGCGGGCCAGCCGCCGCCGGTTTTCCTCGACCAGCAAGGCATCGTCACCGACGTGCCGGCCAAGATTCAGGGAAGCGCGCGGCCCGGCGCTGACGCCGCCCCGCCGCGTCGTGCAGAAATAGCGCACCCCGTTCCAAGGCTCGCCGGTGACGCACTCCAGGTTTTCTTCGCCCATGCTCATGTCCGTACTCATGTCCGCCACGCAATGCCTTGCAGCACTTCAAGAAAATCGTCGGCCAGCGGCGCCTCGAACTCCACGCGCCGCCCGGTGGAAAAGTCGTCGAACCGCAAGGCGCGAGCATGCAGCAACTGGCGGGTGGCGCCGCCGGCCGGCTTGCCTCCGTACAGCACGTCGGCGACCAATGGATGGCGCAGGCTGGCCAGATGCACGCGGATCTGGTGCGTGCGGCCGGTTTCCAGGCGGCACACGACTTCGGTCACCAACTGGCCTTCGGCGGTCTCGCCGATCCGCAGCGGCTCGTAATGGGTAATCGCCTGCTTGGGCGCAATGGGATGATCGACCGTCATGCGCACGGGCACCCGCGAATCGCGCCCGATGGCCTGATCCACCGTGCCCGCCCGGACGATATTGCCGTGCGCCAGCGCCACGTACTCGCGGCTGACGGTTCTGTCCTGCAATTGGCGAATCAGGTGTGTTTGCGCCTTTTCGTGGCGGGCCACCACCAGCAGGCCCGACGTGTCCTTGTCCAGCCGATGCACGATGCCGGCGCGCGCCACCATTTTCAGTTCGGGAAACCGGTGCAGCAGGCCGTTCAGCAAGGTGCCGCTCCAGTTGCCCGCGCCCGGATGCGTCACCAGCCCGGCGGGCTTGTTCACCACGATCCAGTCCGGACTTTGCGCCACGACGCCGAACGGCACCGGCTCGGGCGAGAAAGCCTGCGACTCGGGCGGCAGTTGCTCCCAGACGGTCAGCTTGTCGCCCGGGTTGACCATTTGCCGCACGCGGGCGGCCTGGCCGTTCACCTGCACATGCCCCCCTTCTATCCAGGCCTGGAGACGGCTGCGGGAGTGCTCGGGAATCAGCCGCGCCAGCACCTTGTCCAGACGCTCGGGCAGAGTCTTGAGCGGCAGTTCGAACTCCAGCGGTTGAACGAAGTTTGAACTTTCTTTGGCAATATCTGTGTCAGGCATGGCGACTAATCAT
>JBEBXF010000061.1:0-11782 GCA_040391725.1 Eoetvoesiella caeni
ATCGATCCGGCCATAAGCGTCAGCCACGGTTTTCGCCATTGCTTGAAGCGAATCGAAATTGCCGATGTCCACCGCCACGGCCATGGCTTTGCCGCCCGATGCCTTGATTTCCTGCGCCACGGCATCGGCCTTGTCCTTGTTCAAGTCCGCCACCATGGCGATGGCGCCGTACGCGGCAAAGGCATGCGCGAAGACGCGGCCTATGCCTTGCCCCGCGCCAGTGATGATGACTACGCGGTCCTGCACACCCAGGAGGGAGTTGAAGTCGAGGGAGGATGATCCCGCATCGTTCGCCGTTGACACATCCGACATTGCTGTCTCCTTTTTGAATCCATGCTTGTTTTCTTGAAGTGATTATTGGTGATACTGTATCTATAAGTCCAATATTTTTTTATTGAAATATCTATAATCTATATCTTATGGATTTAGGTTCGGACGCTATTCAACTATTCGATATCCATCATGTCTACGACTCGTGTTTCCAAGCTGCTCGTCGGCCCCTTTACATTTCAGAAGCTGGAATTGTTTTGCCGCGTGGTGGCCTTGGGGAGCGTGACCAAGGCGGCCGAGGAATTGCATGTCGCCCAGCCCGCCGTAACGGCGCATATCCGCGACCTCGAGCGCCGCTTGGACATGGCGCTGGTGCATCGAGAAGGCCGCCGGTTGGCGCTGACCGAGGCCGGTATGCATTTTCATGGCTGGTGCGAGGATATCCTGGCCCGTTGCGGCGAACTGTCGGATAGTCTGGACGATATTACGGCTGGTTCCGCAGGCCATGCCACGGTTGCTGCGTCCATGACGGCGGGCACATATCGCCTGAGCGATTTATTGACACAGTACCGGCAAAAGTTTCCCAAGGTGACCGTGACCTTGAGCATTGGCTCGGCGCAAACCGCGACCGAGACGCTACGTACGCGTGCCTGCGATTTCGCCGTGCTGCGGCTCGATCCCAAGCAGAATCTGGATGGGTTGACACTGGAATTGCTGTGGGAGGACAAACTGTTGCTGCTTGGCGCGCCCGACCAAGTCGCGGCACTGCGTTCGTTCACGACGCAAGCCATTGCAAAGCTACCTTTTGTGGCAACGCCGCACTCTACTATCCGCCGTACTTTGGAGGACGACTTGCTTTACTCGGTGGGTGTGGTCAATCGCCAGGTCGTCATGGAATTGGGCCACCCGGAAGCCATCAAACAGGCGGTAAAGAAAGGCATTGGCTATACGTTCATGGAAGCAAGCGCCGCCGTTACAGACATCGCGCGTGGAGAATTGGCCGTGGTTACCACCCCGAGCATCGACCTGCGCATGCCCGTTTACTTAGCCGTGCTCAGGGACAAGGTCTTGTCCCCGATGCATATGCGGCTGATGGATTTCATTCGCCAGGGCGGGACACTCTAGTTGTTTGCCGGCTGGCTAGACGATCGATGACTTCGTCCGTATTTAGGACGTCTCCGAAAAACAGCATCCAATTATGCAGTGAATGGATGTGTTCCTGCTGCGTGAAGGCAGACAGCGCGTCGTCGATCATGATGGTGGTGTAGTCCATCATCATGGCGTCGCGTGCCGTGGATTCGCAGCAGACGTTGGTGACGGTGCCTCCGATCAGCAGTGTGGTGATGCCCTTTTCCTGCAGGATTTCATGCAATGTCGACGAGCCGGGAGTCAGCGCGCTGTAACAGCGCTTGATGACCTGGGTATCCAGTGGATCGACGTCGAGCCCGGGCGCGATTTGAAAACCGGCATGGTCGACCGATAACTCGTTCAGGCGACGCTGGCTACGCTGGGGAGTAAGCATGTAGCGGTGATGGTGGGACCAGAATTGATCCGCACCATCGGAACAGGTTTTGACCCAGATTATATGACTGCCGGCGGAGCGCAACGTCCGCGTCAATTTGTTGATGGTGCCGAATGTGGAGCGAGCCGGCGCGCATTCTCCCTGAAAGCCCGGCTGCGTATAGTAGTTTTGCAGATCGATGGCAACGAACGCAGTACGTTGGGCGTCTAGCTGACCGTAAGGATGCAGGCAGCCTTGGCGCGCTATGACCCGTTCGACTATCGTTTGAGGAAACTCCATGAGGCCTCCTTTACAGGTAACGGCGTGTCGTAATGGCTTCCAGGCGTGCCACGGCAAGGTACATAAGGCCTGAAAGCACACCAAGCACCACGATGGACGTCATGACGATGTTCAGCTTGAACACCTGGCTGCCGTTGATTATAAGAAACCCCAACCCTTCGTTGGCCGATTGGAACTCACCGACGATGACCCCCACCAGAGCCAGACCGATATTCATCTTGAGCGCGGCCAATAGTGTGGGTACACTGCCGGGCAGCACGACCATGGTAAGAATCTGCCAGCGGTTTGCTCCTAGAGTGAGGGCCAGCTTTATCTTGTTATGGTCGATGCCGCGAAAACCTTCATATACGACCATGATGGTTATGAACACCGAGATGGCGACGGCCATGCCGTACACCGAGTATTCCGATCCCAGCCAAATGTAGAAAATGGGTACAAAGGCAATTTTCGGCATGGCGTTGGCGATGACCAGAAAAGGGTCGAGCACCTTGTTGACAAAGTCAGACCACCAGAGCGAGGCTGCGATGGTAATGCCTATGACCATGCTCAGGAAGAATCCGACAATGGTGGCTTTAAAGGTCGCCCAGGTGTGCATAAGCAGGTTGCCGTTGTGCAGCAGATCGAGGAAGGTCGGCCAGATCGCGCTGGGGTAGCTGGTCAGCATAGGATTGACGATTTGCGTCTTGGCGGCAACTTCCCAGATGATCAGAAAGGCGATGAGCAGGGTAAGGCGGCTCGTGGAGATGAGGGTTTGCCTGCGGCTTTGCCTCTTGAGGTAATCGGCATACGCGGGGCTGGGCGCAGTGTCTGGCTGCTGACTCATCGCGGCTACTGGAGAAGTGGTTGAATTAATGCTCATCATGATGCTCCTGGTCTAACCTTCCACATGTACATCGAGTTCACCCCAAAGCCGGTTGAAGTACATATTGAATTCCGGCAGCGCGCGTATCTGAAATGGAGTGGGCCGATCGGCGCCATGGCTCGGGAACTCCATGAGATGTTCGGACTTGATGCGGCCTGGCCGGCGCGAAAGGACAACGACTCTATCCGTCATGGAAATGGCCTCGCCGATGTCGTGTGTGACCAGGACTACGGATTTGCCTTCTTCGCGCAATACATCGACGACTTCATCGGCGATGGCCAGGCGGGTCTGGGAATCCAGGGCCGAGAAAGGTTCGTCCAGCAACACGACGTCGGGGTTGGTGACCAGGGTTCTCGCCAGGGCGACGCGCTGGCGCATACCCCCGGAAAGCGAACGGGGATAGTGATGCAAAAAGTCGCCCATGCCGCATTTTTCCAGGAGGTGGATGGCCCTTTCCCGGGCTTCCTTGAGGTTGCGCTTTTGGATTTCGGCGCCGAGCATGGCGTTGTCCAGTATGGTGCGCCATTCGTACAGGTAGTCCTGCTGCAGCATGTAGCCGATGCGCTGCGATGGAGCGGTGACAGGATTGCCGTTGACGCGGATGCAGCCTGCGGAGGGTTCGAGGATACCGGCAATGATAGACAGCAGGGTGCTCTTCCCGCATCCTGATTGCCCAATAATGCTTACGAATTCGCCGGGGGCGATATTCATGGATATGCCCGCTAAGGCAAGTGTTTCGCCCTGTTTGGTGAAATAACGCAGAGAAACGTTGTCGATTTCGATGCCTGCCTGATCGGCAACCGCGGCATGTCGAGTTGGTTCAAGCCGCTCGATAAACTGTGTCGTAGACATTATTTGGCCTCGTTGGCGAAGTTCGAAACGACGAATTGCTCGTACTTTACGCGTTTTTCAGGCTCAAGCACACCACTGGCGATCAGCATGTTCTGCAGGGTTTGCATGGCATCGGGCCGTACAAGCGGAGTTTTCTTCCAGATATCGTACTTGCGGTAGCGCTCTATGGTGGAAATTAGGTCGGCTTGGGGTACTCCGGGAAAATACGTGCTGATATCCTTGGCCAAATCCTTTGCCGGCGCTGTTTGGACGTACTTCTGGGCGCGCAGAATGGCATTTGTCCATGCCTGCACTATTTTGGGATGTTTCTTAATATAGGCGTCGGTGGTGGTGAACGATGTGAAATCAACCTGACCGACTTCCTGGCCGATCGAGGCTACGACGTAACCTTTACCGCTCTTTTCTAGACTGCCGGCTTCGGGTTCCAGGAATATGGCATAGTCGTTTTGCCCCGATACCCAGGCGCCTGCGCGTGCGGCGGGACTGACGTTGCTGACTATGTGAACGTCCGATTTAGGGTTGATCTTGTGTTTGCGCAATGCGGCTTCAAGGAAAATATCGGGATTGGAGCCAGGACGGAAAGACATGATTTTCTTGCCCCGGAGATTTTCCCAGTGAAATTTTTCCGCCGGCTCGCGGGAAAGCAGCAGAAAGCCATCAGTGGCGGTCAGGCCGGCGAAAACCTTTGGCTTGACAGGTGATTCGCTATTGGCAACGTAGATGGAGGCCTCGGGCCCGATCAATACGATGTCGGCACTGCCCGAAAGCAGGGCCGTCATGCCTTTGTCGGTGCCTTGCGATGTTTTCATGCTGACATCCAGGCCGACGTCCTTGAAATAGCCTTGGCTCAGCGCAACGTACATGGGTGTGTATAAAACGGATCGAACAACCTCTTCGTAGCGGATCTTGGTGGGCGAGTCAGCGAGAGCGTGGCTGCTGAAGATAACGGCAGCTACGGCGAGCATAAGTCTTTTGGCGTTAAAGCAATGAGTGAATACGCTTGGCATATTAATATTCCTTATCAGATGAGCCTGAGGTAACGGTATGCTATTGCCCGTCTTTATGTATACAATATTCATTAAGACTGAAAGCGAAGATAGCATGGAATTCCGGAGTTAAAAATCCGGGGTTATCCCTAGACTACTGAATAGCAGGCCAGCAGTGGCTGGAAATCATTGTTAGCTTATTGTTTTTAATTTGGAAATTTACAAATCGCCTATCTAAAAAGACGTACTGCAATTCGGGAATAGCGCTCGCTCTGTATTCTTATGCAGTCATGCGTGTTTTCGACGCATTTATTCCACGCATCATTTTTTTGGTTATTTTTGTATTTTGTATTCAATTAGGCTGACTAGAATAAGGCAGCGGGAACCCGCGAATCGAAGATCCGCTGGGCGAGGCGCGTAGGGCTTGGGGAAGAAGGCGCGGAGGGCTGGCGCGGGTATCGCGACCGGCGATTACGGCGTGTTTTGCTTTGCTTCGGAATAGGCCTTGGCAGCGTTGTGCACATGCTGTGTAGCCAGCAGACTGGCGAGCTCGCCGTTGCCGGTGATGACGGCATTGAGGATCTGCGAATGTTCTTCCCAGTTTTGTCGAGCCCGGCGTACGTTGCTGGGGGCGAACAACAAGGCGGTGCGATCCCGCAGCGAGCGCATGATTTCAGCTAGAACGACATTGCCGGCGATGCCAGCCAGGGTTTCATGGAATTTGGAGTTCAGTATTTGTATCTGATCCGTATCGTCCTTGGCTATGGCGGCAGTGCCTTCGTTCAGGATGTTTTTGAGGTGGTTGACCGTATCGTCGTTGCGGTGTTGAGCGGCAAGTTTTGCGTTCAAGCCTTCCAGAGTGGCTCGAACCTCTACCATGTCGTAGGCTAATTCGTCGGACAGAATCGATACATAAGCACCGCGCCGGGGTTCGATGGTAACCAGTCCTTCGGATGCCAGGGCGCGCAACGCCTCGCGTACCGGGATTCGGGACACCGCCATTTCGAGGGAAAGCTTGTCTTCGACCAGGCGATCCCCAGGATGGAAATCACCCTTGAGAATGCGTTCGCGCAGAGTATCGCGGATGACGGCGAACAGTGGCGAATGCTGATTGCCGATTTTTTGCGATGCGGATTGGGAAGTAAGGCCGGTAACGTTCATGATAGTGGAGTTTGGCGCGTCGCATAGTGAAGATGTCTCTATTATAAGTATAAGTTTTTCCTGTATCTAGTATCCAATATTCATTGAAAAATATAATTATAGAATTTTCACAATAAGCCCAATGGCACTGGCGGAGCAGACTGTAAGGAGCAACCGTCGTACAGCGGCTGGACGGACATGCCGGCGCACTCGGCTTGACAAGGTAAAGCCCAATACCATGAACGGAGCAAGAGCGAGGCCAAGGAAAAATTGCTGCTGGCTATAGTGACCTGTAAGAGCCAACAGAGACAATGAGAAGATGGAGCCGACGAACAAGGTGGCACCGAGCGTGGCGCGCAGTCCTGGTGGTGGAGAGTGCTGAAAGGCGATCGCCAAGGGAGGGGCGCCGACCGATGTCAAGGTACCCATCAATCCCGAAACGATGCCGGCGATTGTGACATTTCTATTGGTTGCCATAATGCGCCAGCCTGCCAGACTAAGGGCGACGGCAAGGAGGATGAGCGCGGCAAATAACAGGTTCACCAGTTTCGGAGACAACTGGGTCATGGCGGAAATGGCGATGACCGTGCCAATCAGCCTCCCGATCAAGGCCCTTTTGGTCCCCGGCCAGATAATGTCTTGCCGTTCACGCCACGCCGTCAATAAAGACACTAGGCCGCCCAAGGTAAGCAACGTTGCGGGCACCATCTGTGGCACGAAAATAGCGGCTATCGGAGCGGCGAACATGGAAAACCCCACGCCGCCAAGCCCCTGCATAAAGGCCGAGAGCCCGATTAACAGAGCCATACCTGCATAAATCCAGATATCTTGAAACGCAATGAATTGGTGCATAGAATACCTTTGGCGTAAGAATTTTTGTATACTATATCCTATTTCGTCGGTGAGTAGAAAATATAGCGAGGTAAGCAAGAAATGTGTTTCTTGCCGAGTCGAGGTATCAATCGCAAATCAGCCGGCATGGCACGAGCGCTTAGCTGCTCGGGTGGATCTCTATGCAATTGCGCCATATACAGGGAGTTGGGATATGAATAAGCATGCGGTAGGACGGATCAGCATGATTTCGACCGGTAATCCGCTGGCCGCCGAGGCGGCCAGCCATATTCTTGGCATGGGCGGTAGCGCTGTCGATGCCGCCATTGCCGCAGATGCCGTGCTTGGCGTGGTCGAGCCTATGGCGACTGGCGTGGGTGGTGACCTGCTGGCCATGATCGTGTCGCCTCGCGGCGAGGTGGTCAGCTATAACGGAACGGGGCGGGCACCAGCGGCGCTATCGCTGGCCGACATTGAAAAGCTGCCAGGGCGTCGGATATCCGAGCGTCACCCTTTGTCCGTCACTGTGCCTGGAGCAGTGCGTGGCTGGCAGGATCTGCATGTCCGTTATGGCCGAATCGAATGGAGCCTTCTGTTTGAAAAGGCGATCTCCATCGCACGCCATGGATTCGCCGTGGCGCCGGTGGCTGCCCGCGAGTGGCTCATCTTCGAGGACGTGTTGCGCGACGACCCGTGCTGCGCCCGATTGTATATGGCGGGCCGTATACCTAAAGCGGGCGGGCAATTCTCCAATCCCGAATTGGCAATGGTGCTGGAAAGTATTGCCTATGAGGGAGTCGGAAGCTTTTACCAGGGAAAGCCAGCCAGAGCGGCGGCGCAGGCCGTCCAGGAGAAAGGAGGGGTGTTGGCCGAAGAGGATTTTCGAAGCCATGAAGGCAATTACTGCTCACCTGTTTCTACATTCTACCGGGGGGTACAAGTGCATCAATGCCCACCGAATTCGCATGGAGTGGCGGTTCTGGACGCCTTGGCGCAAGTGGAGCTTGGCGATGTCGAACCTGGCAGTCCGGATGAGGCCGTCTGTATGGTGAACGCCATGTCGAATGCCATGGAGCGCGCCAGTCGTACGGTAGCCGATCCCTCCGGCAATACTGTATGCACGGTCATTGTCGACGCTCAAGGGCTGGCCATTACGCTGATGACCAGCATATTCAAGCGGTTTGGCTCGGGAATTGCCGTTCCAGGCTCGGGCTTTGTGTTGCAGAACAGGGGATTTGGATTTGCCGTGCCTGGGCACGTCAATGCTCCAGCGCCGGGCAAGCGTCCCTATCACACAGTCATCCCGGGGGCGGCTACGTGCAACGGCAGGTTTTTGCTGGGCCTGGGGGTGGTGGGGGGGCTGATGCAGCCGCAAGGGCAACTGCAGGTTCTCACCCGTTTACTGGCGGGCCGGCAACCATTGCAGAAGGCGCTTGATGCACCCCGATGGAGATTGGAAGCGGGAAATGCATTGGCCATCGAGGCGGGCATGCCTGTCGCTGTAGAACGCGCTTTGCGCGCTGCGGGCTACCCTGCGCCGGCTACGAACGTTGGCGAACTGGCTGGCCGCAGCGATTTCGGCGGAGCCCAGGTTGTCATGAGGAATGGGGCGGGGCTTCTCGAGGGGGCGTCGGATCGGCGCAAAGATGGAGTATCGCGCGGGGAATAGATGGCTACGGGTTTCTACTTATTCTTGCTTTATTAGATACTGTATACAATGTACATAAATATAAAGTTTGAGCCGCAAAATTAGTTGATATGCCGATATGGCAGATCATCCGCGCCGATAGGTGCTTCTTTCTAGATAGGACAAGTCATGGCTGCATTGATGAACCAAAATGAATTCCGTACTGCACTGGAAAATGCCATTAAGGGTAAAACCGCCAATGCCTCTCCCTTTAGCCTAGCGTGGGCCAATGGCAAGCTGAGCCGCGATCACTTGGCGCGTTGGGCCGAAAACCATTACCACTATGTTGGGCCATTTGCCGATTATCTGGCTTATGTCTATGCCAGAACTCCAGACCACTATACCGATGCGAAGGATTTTCTATTGGCCAATATGTATGAAGAAGAAATTGGCGGTGATCGTCATACGGATTTGCTGGTTCGATTTGCCGAGGCTTGCGGCACCACGCGCGAGCGTGTCGTCAATCCCGATAATATGTCGCCCACCACACGAGCCCTGCAGTCGTGGTGTTATGCGGTGGCCATGCGGGAAGATCCTGTCGTGGCGGTGGCGGGCTTGGTTGTCGGTTTGGAGTCGCAGGTGCCGTCCATTTACCGCAAGCAGACACCAACCTTGCGTGAGAAATACGGTTTTACCGATGAAGAGGTTGAATTCTTCGATCTGCATATCGTCTCTGACGAAATTCATGGCGAACGTGGCTACCAGATTGTGCTCGAGCATGCCAAAACCGTCGAGATGCAGCAGCGTTGCCTGAGAATTTGCGAAATCGGCGCTGAAATGCGCTTGCTGTACACCACAGCGTTGTATACCGACTACGTGCAGACGGAGCTTGCATTGGTCGCCTGATTCCTTGGTTTCGTATTACCCATGGCCGTGGCTGCGAAGCCGGCCATGGCCGAGTGTCGCCAATCAAAAGAGGCATGACAGCGTGCATGAATTATCAAAGCAGGTGTACCAGAACTATATCGGCGGTAAATGGGTTGCCAGTGTTACAGGCAAAACTTACCCGAACATCAACCCTGCCGATACACGGGAGGTAGTCGGCAACTTTCAGGACTCCAGTGCCGAGGATGCGATGGCTGCTGTTCAGGCCGCGCAAGAGGCGTTTGAAAGTTGGAGGAAAACCCCGATTTCTCAGAGGGCAAAAATCCTGTTGGCAGCTGCCGACCACCTCGAGGTTCACGCTTCGGACATTGCGAAGGAACTTACCCTCGAAGAGGGAAAGGGGCTCGGCCTGGCTCGGGACGAGGTGTTGCGGTCAGCTCAGACCCTGCGTTTTTATGCTATCGAAGGCCAGTCATTCACCGGGGAAACCTTTCCCAACGATGATGACGACATGTTGGTGTACACACGGCGCGAGCCGCTGGGCGTCGTAACTGTCATATCGCCCTGGAATTTTCCTGTGTCTATTCCTGCGCGCAAGATCGCTCCCGCCTTGATCACCGGAAATACTGTGGTGTTCAAGCCGTCCACCGATACCCCTTTGAGCGCCTATCGGCTGGTCGAGGCCTTTGCGCAGGCGGGTATTCCCGCAGGAGTTCTCAACTTCATTACGGGCCGGGCTTCCGCCGTGGGTAAGACAATTACAGAGTCTGCGCAGATCCGGGCTGTTTCGTTCACTGGTTCCACATCCGCAGGCCAGCAGATTCATCGCTCGGTAGCCATGACGACACGCACGCAAATGGAACTGGGCGGCAAGAACCCATTGATCGTTCTGGCCGATGCCGACCTGGATAAAGCAGTGGATTTGGCCATCAAAGGCGGATATTCATTAAGCGGTCAGGCTTGCACAGGAACCAGCCGGATTCTGGTCGAATCGTCTGTCATGGCCTTGTTCACAGAGAAATTGCTGAGTAGGGTCAAGAATCTGAAAATAGGCAGCGGCCTGCAGTCCGAAAACAATCTGGGGCCACTGGCGACGCAGAGCCAATTGGAAACCGTACTCGATTACGTCGAGATCGGCAAGCGTGAAGCCACGCACTTGATCGGTGGTGACCGGCTTCGCGGCGAACCCTTCGAACATGGCTATTACGTCACACCGGCAGTATTTGCCGGCGTGACGCAGGCTATGCGCATCGCCCAGGAAGAGATATTCGGCCCGGTGCTTGCCCTGATCGAGGTGGACGATTATGAAGATGCCGTCGTCAAGGCAAACGATACCGTTTACGGTCTGTCCGCTGCGATAGCCACTACCAATTCCGTATATGCCCATCGCTTTGCTCAGGATATCCAGTCCGGCACGGTCAAGATCAATCGCACCACGACAGGCAATCTGATCAATGCTCCGTTCGGAGGGATGAAGCAGTCCAGCACGTCCACGTTTCGTGAGTCGGGACGTGTGGGGTTGGAGTTCTATACGCAGACTAAAACGGTTTACCGGGCAGGTTGAGCGAGTAGCGGGTTTTTGGCCGGGATGGGCAAAGCCGGCTGCCATAACAGAGCAGAAACAGGAAGGAGGAATCCATGAAGAAAATCGTTCGTATCGAGCAGGAAGAGGCACGTTTGATGGTGGATGCGGCGGTGGCCAAGTCCGCGGAAATCGGCGTGCTGGAAACAGTATGCGTAGTGGATGACGGGGGATTTCCCATTGTCCTGGAGCGGATGAATGGCGCGCGCATTACCGGCCCCCAGATCGCGTGGAACAAAGCGTTTACCGCTGCGGGGCACAAGCGCTCAACCCATCTTTTTACAGCTTCGCCCAATGGCCCCGCCTTGCCGGGCAATGAAGCCTTCGGCATCCAGCTTAGCTTTGAAGGGCGATTTGCGGCGTTTGTCGGCGGCTTTCCCATTGTGGTCGACGATGAGGTCGTTGGCGGCATCGGGCTGAGCGGAGGTAACGGCGAGCAGGACACCAAGGCTGCGCTGGCAGGACTTCAGGCTTTATGCGACGCTCTCGCCCCGAAAGGCATGAAGGTGCTGGTTCAGGCTGATATAAAGAAATAAAAATCATGGCATACCAAGTACGTATTGTGGGCATGGATCAGGTGTTTTCTGTGCGGGACGGAGAGTCCATCCTGGATGGCGCTTTGCGCGCTGGCGCTTCCATGCCGCACGATTGTCAATTCGGAGGCTGCGGTACTTGCCGTATCAAGGTGGAGTCGGGCGTGATCCGATATGACGAGTTTCCGATGGCGCTGGCGCCTGAGGAAGCCGCCCAGGGATACGCACTGGCGTGCCAGGCTAAACCGACCGAGGATCTGGTCGTCAACATAGCACGCAAGACAATACCGTTCGCGGCGCCCCGGCGTGTCACCGCCAGGGTGGTGCATATCCGGAACTTGACGCCAGGTATCAGGCACCTTTCACTTGAGCTTCCCGAAGGAATCGACCTTGATTATCGTCCTGGCCAGTAC
>JBEBXF010000062.1:0-11777 GCA_040391725.1 Eoetvoesiella caeni
CCAGGTCGACGGGCCGTACCAGCCGCCGCCGTTGGAGCCGTTTTGCAGGATGACGCCGGTGTTGTCGACGCCGCTCTGGTTCAGAGTACCGTTGTCGTTGTTGCCGGTCTGCTTGATGGTGGCGTCGTTACCCCATCCCCAGCCGGTCTGGCTGATGGATGCCACCAGGTTGTCGCCGGGGGTCGAGAACCAGCCATATCCGCTCCCGCTTTGCGAAATGTAGGTCTTGCCGCCGCTGGCCGTCTGGTAGACGTTGGCGCTGGAGTTGTTGACATCGTTCTGGTCGATCGTGTTGTCGTTGCTGTTCGCCCAGTTGGTAAGTACCGTGGCGCTGGTGTTGTTGGTGTCTTCCTGATGAACGACGTTCGTGTTGTAGCTGCCGTAGGTGGTGATCGTTGCGTCGGTATTGCTGCTGTAGAACTGCTCGATGGTCGAGTCGTTCCCGGAACCATTCTGGTAAATGGTGGCGTTGTCGGCTGCCATGGCGATTCCGGTTCCGAATGCCAGGACAATGCCCAATGCTGTTGCTGTCAGTCTGTTGCTCATGTTGCTCTCCTCATGTTTAGGCCTGGAACTGCCTGCAAGTCCGGCGGCCTATGAAACGGACTTGCAGAAAATCGGCATGCCGCCGTCACGGCA
Organism: Eoetvoesiella caeni; assembly: GCA_040391725.1. Lineage (GTDB taxonomy): Bacteria > Pseudomonadota > Gammaproteobacteria > Burkholderiales > Burkholderiaceae_B > Eoetvoesia > Eoetvoesia caeni_A. Next base: position 640 of record JBEBXF010000062.1, read on the forward strand.
CGGGCTTGGCTTCTGTGTCGGGCTCCTGGGGTTGGCTTGCGCTGCTCGCCGCGGCATCGGGCGATGTGGCGCTTGCACTCGCCGTGGCTTCTGCATCACTGACGGGAGTGGTCGTGGCGTAGGTATCTTCCTGGTTCAGATAGCTCTGGATGATGGGGTTCTTCCAGTCGGCGTCGTTGCGCAGTTTCCAGTTCCCGTCGCGGATGCCCTGTACGGTCAGATGGATCACGGCGGCCTCGATGGCTTCCTTGACGCACAGCTGCACGGGTTCGTTGCGGGTCACGCCTCCTTCGATTTCAAGCAGATCCTTGAAATTGACGAACTTGTAGACGCTGGGCTGAACCTCGTAGGAAAAAATGGTCTTCGTCGTCGACACGGTCTGCAGGACTTTCCCTGTGCGGATGTCGACGCTCCGCAGGCCGATCGTCACCTGATCCACCCGGTATTCCGTCGATAGTCCGACACCGAGGAATTTGGCCCCCAGGCCTCCGGTCTTGACATTGCTTTCGTAGGCCAGGATGCCGCCGTCTATCATGATCGACGCGGGAAGAAGCGCGGGGATCTTGATGGTGGGCGCATTTTTATCTTGCGATCCGTCCAGTGCGCGAACGATGCGGCGTTCGGTCAGGAGCTCCTGCAGGCTTTCCCTCTCGACCGGGATATACCAGCCCGAGTCCTTGAGCGCCTTGATCAGCATGGTCGCGGCGCCCTGGGTAACCGAAGTCGAGAACGAGCTGTCCGGCGAAGGCTTGTACTGGCCGGTCTGATCCCTGAACCCATAGACCGCCACGGTTACCGGTCCCTTGGGAGGGGGCAGCCTGAGCAGGTCGTGCGACGAGGGCGTCGGCGGAGTCAGTTGGGCCGGCGAAGCGACTTCGGCGGGCTTGTAGGGAACGGCGCAAGCGGCGAGCGCCGCGCAGGCCAACGCTGTCAGCATCAGCCTGGCGCAGCGCCGCGGCTTCCCCTCGGATTTTCTTATGGAGATTGTTTTCATGGCTGCTGCACCTGGAATATGGTTGTGCCACCCGTGGTCTTGTCGAGTGTGGTGACGGTGACCGTGCCATCGACAGGGGTGCCGATAGTGATGGTGTAGCTGCCCGTGTCGAAAGTGCCCGGCACGAAATTGCCGTTGGCGTCCACCAGCTTGGTGGTCGCCGCCGAGGCAAGGCGATTCAGAATGTTGTTCTCGAGCGCGCTTTGAAAGTTCTGCAGCGGAGACGTGCCGCTGTCGATGCCCGAACCGCTGTTGGCATCGGGGTCGGTGTGGCGGTTGGTGGCCTGGGCCTCGTTGAGCAGCACGGGGCCGTTGAGCGGGCTGCCTCCGAACGACGGATTGACCGGCGTGTACACCATCTCCGTGGCGGCGGCGGATCCGCCCGTCGCCAAAGCGGCAACCAGAAGGGATATGCGCAAGCTTGTCCCGGTTGCCTTGAATGTGGTCGATTTTTTCATTTAAAACTCCTCTGCACCCAGATCTTTGGAATGAAACATCAATCGCTGCAACTCGCTGTTTTCAATATTCTTGAAGGTGATTTGGGCCGCCTGTTCGCTGACGCTCTTGGCCGCCTGGCGCGCTGGCGACAAGAATGTGCGAAACATGCGGTTGTTCCGGAATTGCACCCATACCTCGCTTCCCCAGCGCGCGGTTGGGCGTTCGTATATTGAAATCGTGTATTTGTGGTTGGGATCTATTTCGTTCCATGCGTTGGCGAAGTACTGATAGAAGTCGTTGCCAAGCACAGTGACGGTGTGATTGATGACCATGCCGCCCAGCGGATCCGTCAACAACCTTTTTGCGCTGGCGTCGGGGTCGGGCAGTTTGGCCGCCTGTTCCGAATGCTGGTTGCTGGCGCCATTGGCCGCACTGGTTGCATTGGCGCCGCCGGCAAAGGCGCATGCCAGGAGAAGGCCTAGAGCGGCGTGCTTGATATGCGCATGCATTCGGACTCTCCTCATGGTGCTGGCCGGACATCGACCGGAACCATCGACTGAAGCGCGACGAGGTTGTCGGAGCTTGTGTGCGATGGATTGGTATCGATCAGTGTCGGCCGGTTCTTAACGTCAACAAATGTTATGAATCGTTAAGTCCATGATAGGGATGTGTTGCGACTGGAAACATGCGTCATATAACGTAAGCCAGGACGGATCAACAGCCTAGTACGTCTTGCTCGGTTCGGCGGATGCGGGCGCGACGGTTCTAGTACTTTTTTCCAGGAGCGAAAGATCGGGGCTCGGCCGTTTGGAGGATATGCCGTCTGTTTGCCTGGCCCATCCGCCACGGGCCGCGCGAGACGTTCGGATCGGGGCTTTTCGCGCCGTGCATTGGCGCAGGCCCTAAAGCCAAGTGGCCGGACTAGGCCGGCCACGGTTTGCATGATGGAGGCGCTTGCGGCGGTTGTCAGGCAAGCCGCGTCGCATCGAAGATATCGGAGTTGCTGACCGGCGGTATGCGCAGCTTGTCGGTGTGCAGGGCGGCGATTTCGCCGTCGTCGGTGTGATGGATGACGGTGATTCTGCTGTCGTGGACATCATGCAATTGAGTGCTGCTTAGCGCGAAATCCGCGGCGGTGATTGCGTCGTCGGGCGCGTTGCGCGCCTGTACTTTTCGCGCCTGCGGGAACAGCCGCTTGTGGTAGGTGCCCCAGAGCACGACGAGCAGGGCGTTGAAGGCGGCAATGGTCAGGTAAATAAGCAGTGTTTCCAAGGTTGGCGCGACGAGCGACAAGGAGGGCGCATCGCCCTGCAGCGTCGATGCCATGGAGATGGACAGGATGCTGCTGCATGCCAGGTATACGAACCCCGCCCAGCCTATGGCGGTCATGCCGGCGTCGATGGCGCTGGTAGTGCGGGAACATGGTGTGCGGATGATTCTGATCATGATGACTCCTTTTTTATGCCTCGGTCGGGACTCGTCCACCTGGCGCGGCGGCGGCGCGTCTTTAGCATTACTTTGGGGAAACTTACCAGGGTTGTGAATAAGCTGATGAGCCAGTAGACGAATGGATACCAGACTATCCAATAGAGGGAGTGCGAAAGATCCGGCTCGTACTTGCGATCGATGAGAACGCTTACGCCGAATTGCAGCATGCACATCAGCGCAAGCACCATGCCTGTAAAGGAGGGCAGCAGCAAGGAAGGGATGTGCAGCGTATCGGGCATCGGCACGACCAGGCCGATCAACCACAGCAGCGCGACAAGGGCCAGCCCGAACGCCCAGATGGTCGACATGACGAATTCAATGATGAGCGGCCACATCCGGCGCAGCTCCCACGAGCCCAGGCAATCCAGGTTCTTGAGCAGGACTTCGGCCCCGCCCTGGGCCCAGCGCCGGCGCTGGCGCCACAATCCGTTCAAGGTTTCGGGCATCAGCACGCCGCACAGCGCGCGCGGCTCGAAAAACACGGACCATCGATCGCGTTGCAGCTTCCAGGTGATGTCGATGTCTTCGGTGATCATATCCAGGCTCCAGTAGCCGACACGCTCCAGCGCTTCGCGCCGGAATGCCGTGACCACGCCCGAGACGCTGTATATCTGGCCATAGACTCTTTGCGCCCGCTTGGTCAGGCCGATGATGGAGGAGAACTCGCCCACCTGGATGCGCCCGATCATGGTGGAGCGCGTGCGTATGCGCGGGTTCCCGGTCACGGCGCCGACGCGCGGGTGCTCGATCAATGGCGCGACCAGATAGCTGACCGCATTCGGCTCGAGCATGGCGTCGCCGTCGATGCATACGAGGTAGTCGCTGCGCGACGCCATGGCGCCCATGCGCAGCGCCATGGCCTTGCCCTGGTTGCGCGCAAGATGGATGACGCGCAGCCGCGGATGATAGGCCGTCAGCCGGTCGAGCAGGTCGGGGGTGCCGTCGGTGGATCCGTCGTTGATGGCGATGACCTCGATATGCGGATAGTCTTGCTGCAGCGCGGCCAATATGGTTTCTTCGGCATGTTCTTCTTCATCGTGGCAGGGAATCAGAATGCTGACCAGGGGCGAACCTTTCAGCCAGGGACCGGGCTGGGTCGGCGACCACTTCCAGTGCCTTTCCCAGACGAACCAGAAGTACAGGCCGCCCGCTATCCATATGCCCGACATGAACAGGGGGTAGAAGAACACGAAGTTCAGCAGAACGTCGCTGGTCAAGGTAGCCAGCAGGCCGATAGGCGCTCCCAGAACCAGGCACAGGATCAGAAAGGCGATGATTCGATCTATCATGGAAATGGGTACCAGGCTGTTGATATGGCCGGCCGAATGATGTCGAGCCGGGGCTGATTCTGCGCGAAATCGTCTGGGTAGTAGCCGAAGCTTGGCGCTCCTCTTCGCAACAGGCGATTCATCCAGTGGGCGACGAGCCTGGACGGTATCGCCCGCGATGCGTCATGGCCGCCGCGGCTTTGCCGGTTCCAATCCTGCGTTTGCACTTCGAACACCGTCCTGGTCAAGGCGTGGGGTTTGGCCGCGACGGCATCGACCAGTTTGTCGAGCCATGCATCGGCCTGATCGGAAGGCACTCCTTCCATGAGCGGCATGGCCATGAGCGCGGTCCAGTTGTAGTTGGCGAGAAAGTCGTCCAGGTTCTGGGCGAACCAGGCTTCGCTTTGGGGATCGAGCACCGGCGGCGCGTAGAGGTTGCGCGCCGTCATGATCTGAGGCCCGCGGATGGCGCGCACATGTTCCGTCAAGGTATTGGTGAAGGCCGTGAGATATTGGCTTTTGACGCGTGTCCAGCGTTGCATGAGTCCGGGGTCGGCCCTCAGGGCATCGATGTCGCCCGGCAGGCCGGCCTGGCGATACGCGGCCACGGCGGCGGGGCCGGCGTCCTCGAAGTCCGAGAGCATGGCGTCGTCGTGATAAAGAATGCCGCTGAAATTGGCGTGCCGGGACAGGTCTTCGTAAAGATCGATGATCTGCTTGCGGGCTTCGGGATCGAAGGGCGACAGGCGCTGGTACTGCCCGGGGTCGACGCTTGCCTGCTTGCGCTCGGGATCCCAGCGTTCGACCCGGGCTATGGAAGGGGCGAGATCGAAGCTCAGCACGGGCATCCAGGCGTATACCTTGACGGAAGAGCGGGTGATCAATTGCCATGCGACGCGGTTGAACAGATCCGCCCGCATGGGCAAGTGGCGATTGGGAAAATAAACCGACTTGACCAGGCCGTCCCCGTCCGGATCGGCGAATGCCTGCAGGAAAACCGTGGTGATCTGCATGTCGGCGATGCGCTGCACCAGCTGGCCGATGTTGCGCTCCTGCTGGGCGGGGTCGGGGTCGTAGACGTAGTCCAGGTCGACGTGCGCGACGCGCATGATGCGCGGATTCTCCACGTCCATGATGTTGCTGACGAACTCCGAAAGCCGCGGATCCTCCGAGACGAGCAGCCGGGGCGTGCTCATCAGGCTGTCGGTATTGCCCAGCGCCGTTTCCTGCAGGGTCAGCGCTATTTTGTAGCCGTGCTTTTCCAGTATCCGCAGAGCCTGGCCATTGGCTTCGCCGTAGGGCCAGGCCCAGACCCGCGGGCTTTTCCCGGTGATTTGGCGGATGCGGCGGGTAATGCGGTCCACGTCGGCGTCGATGCGTTTTTCGAATGCTTCCGTGCTTTCATAGGTTCCGGTTTTTGGATCGTAGGCATAGGTAGCGGCGGCGGGTTCCAGGTTTCCCTGCGGATTGCCTTGCACGCCCTTGTGCTCGTTGTAGGTATGCGCGCCGATTTCCACCAGCGGCGATCTGGACAGCTCCCGAAGCTGCTCGGGGGTCAGGAATTTTTTGCGTGGAGCCAGCGTGTCGCCGAACCTGACTTCCTGATTCGGCGGGGTGTCCAGCCAGGCGCCGACGGGCGAAACCACGGCGGGCCAATGGTAGGCCTTGAGCATGGGAAAAACGCGGGTGTAGAAGCTGCTGTACCCGTCGTCGAAGGTGAGCAGCACGGCTTTTGGCGGCAGCGGTGCGCCGCTGCTGCGGGCCGCCAGTATCTGATCCACCGACACAGGGTGGTAGCCGTTTTCGCGCAGCCAGGAGAATTGCTCTTCGAGATGGTCGGTGCGCACGGCAAGAAAAGTCTGGTCCGGGTCCCGGTCTTCGACGTCGTGATAGGCGAGCACGAGGAAGCCGCCCGCCGGCCAGGCTTGTTCGTTCGCCGGCACGGGACGCAGGCCGGGCGCGACGAAAGGAGGGATGTCGCGCGCGCATCCGTTAAGCAGGAACAACGCGAATAGTACTGTTGCCAGGAACCGCAAGCGAAGGAGAAGGATGGGCATGGCGGTTCCTCAAAAGCGCAGGTTCAGGGTGGCCATGACGTTCAGATCCCGTTCCCGCGCGCCGTCGTACGGGCGGTTGACGCCGGTGATGGAAATGCCGACATCCACGGTCTTGTTGAATCGGTAGCGCAAGCCGTAGCCCAATATGCCTACCGCTCCCGTGCCATAGCCTTGCTGCGAGTAGGAGCCCGCGCCCAGGGTGAAGATCTGCTCGAGGCTGGTGTCGTAATGCTGGTAGAGGGTGTGGGTGATGTTCAGGGTGGGGACTACGGTCAAATCCGAACGAGGATTGAAGTAGGGAGCGTCTTCGAGCGAGTTGTGGGAAGCGCCCAGGTCGAGCTGCAGGTCGACGACGACCTTCGGCGAGCTGTACAGGCGCTCGCGTCCGCTGATTTGAACCTCCATGCGGTTGTTGCCGTCGCTGAACCGGCTGGGCGACACCGATACGGACCATTCCCTTCGCTCGTTGGGCTGCCAGTGGGCGAAAGCGGTAAGCGTATTGGCGTAGATGCCATGCGCCAAAGCCCGCAGGGGCGTTGCCCTGGAGCGGAACGCCGCCGTGGCGCCGAACTGCCATTGATCGTTCAGGTCATAGGCGATGGATGCGCTCGCTCCGGTCTTGACGCCGTATCCGTAGTTGTTTGCCGAGGCCTCGACCTCGGCAGTCAGGTCGCGTCCGCGCCATTCGGCCCCTCCTCGCACCCAGCGGTAGTTGCTGTGTCCCTCTTCGAAGTCCCCCCAGGCGTAGCCGCCGCCTGCGAATCCGCGCCAATTCCGGTCCAGGGGAGGGGAGTACAGGACACTGTCGAAACCAAAGTCTCCCTTGCCGGAAACCGGGCTGTTGGAGCTGCTGTCCAGATAGCTGGTGACCCGCAGCTCCGACTTTTGATGAACTTCCCAATCGCGCGCCAGCCGCTGGGCGGCCAGGCTCTCGGGATAGTTGTCGACGACGTAGTTTTTCAGGATTTCCGCTTGCCGCCATTCCCTCAGGGCAAGAGCAGTTTCGCCTTGAGCTGCGATGAGATCCTTGCTGTCGGGCTGCAGCGTTTCGGCCATTTTCAATTCGGTTTCAGCCAGGCGCGGCTGGTGTCTGTCCCGATGGACTTGCGCGAGCGCAATGCGCTGTCCCAGATCGCGCGGTGCCGCCGCCACCATGGCCGAAAGCTGCTGCTCGGCGGCTCCGGGATCATTGGCGTATTCTTTTCCCGCCGCCGCGGTTTGAGCAAGCGCCAGGTGAGCGTCGTTCGGCGATCTGTTGGGAACGCCCTTTATGTTTATCCAGACCGCCTGATCGGCCTGGGCTTTGTCGATCAGTGTCTGGGCGGCGTTGAAGTTGCCGCCTTCCACCAGCGCGTAATACAAGCCTATCTGGTCGTTGGCTTTTTCAATAGGCGTGGGCGATTCGGTTCGGCTGGCGAGAAAGCGCTGATAAAGCTCCTGCGCCTTGTCGGGCTGTTGCGTGTAAAGATAGGCCGAGGCGACTTCGTTCAGGATGTAGTCCGGAGGAGTTACGCCATCGGCCAGGAGCCGCTCGTATTCGGTGACCACATCCTGCATGCGCAAGCGGGCATGCAGGGCCTGGATGCGGTCTATCCGCGCCCGTATCACGTCGCGCTTTGCCGGCTCGCCCAGAGGCTCCCACGCGGCCAGCTCCTCGTCATAACGGGCAATGGCGGCGTCGGCGGTGCGGAACCGCTCTTCGCGCGAACGGGTCGGCATGGACGCGAGGTTGCTCAGCTCGGCGGCATAGTCGCCCTGCAGCTCGCGCATCAGCGCGGGGCTTGCCGCCTTGGGGTGGCTTTGCGCCGTTTGCAGGGCGGCGAGGGCGAGCCCGCCTTGCTGCAAGGCCAGAATGTATTCCCGCACGACCGAGTCATTGCCGGGGGCCAGCCGGAATGCGGCGTCCGCGTGCTGGAGCGCCGCGTAGGGCTCGCGCCGGACCCGGTATACATAGCTGAGCGTGCTTTGAGCCCCGGCGCTGGCGGGCATGCCGGCGGCCAGCGTCCGCGCGCGTTTCTCGGCCTGATCCAGGTTGCCGGAGTCGGCCAGGGTCATGGCCTCCTCCAGGGCAAAGGCCGGGTCGCCGGGAAAGCGGCTCTGGCCGATCCGGTACAGCGCCAGTGCATCCGCCCAGTCTTTCGAGTCGCGGTAGGCGCGGGCGACAGCGGAAAGGACGGGGGCCGGCAGCATCCCGGGTTCCAGCGCGGATTTCTTGTAGAGGCTGAGAACCTCGTCGGACTGTCCGGCCCACGACGCGATGGTAATATGGTCGTAGAGCGTACGTTTATCGGCCTGGCCCAGCCGTTCGCGCTCCTGCAGCATGTGCAGGGCAGGCTGGTAGTCGCCCTTGCGGGCTCGCAGGATCAGCGCGTCGTAGTCCTGAGTCTGCGCCGCAAGCGCCGGGGCGCCGCTTAGCAGCAGCATCAAAGGCAGGCAGAATGAGCGTGTCAGATCGTTCATGCTGCGGCTCGTTCACGCAAGCTCGGCGTTGTGTGTAAACGGATTCATCTTCCCCTCCCTGGGTTTTGCTTTGATCCGTGCTTTACATCTGGGCGGTTGAATCTCGTCCTGGAGTTTCCGGGCGGATTTCGGCATTAATGTCTGGATACAGATGTCATGCTTTGAATCTTAAGCATCCGGCTTAAGGGCTGATATGCGCTGAACGGTGTACTCCCTGGCCGACGTATGCGTTAGGAGTCCGGGCGTAGGACATAAGGGGTAGGCTTGACGTCTTAGGCGGAAAGCGGCAAGCCGGGCGTCCGGCCCGGGACTAAGATGGTGACTGTAGCGATCTGCCGCATAAAATATTTCATAAACCGGTAATGCCTGGCAGCAAGTAGTTAAATATAATCACGGTATGCTGTTGATCTGAGACATGCTTTCTTGAAAGGGGGTTGCGTGGTTTCGTATAGCGGTTCAAATAGTGCGCCCGCATCCGCCGGCGCAGGCGACGATTCGGGCAGCACCGACACGGCCCGGCTTTCCTGTCTTGAACGCATACTCGAAACCCGCCGGCTCGATGCGGTTTTCCAGCCCATCATCAGCCTGGGCAAAGGCCATATCCTCGGCTACGAAGGGCTGATCCGCGGCCCGCTCGACGGGCCGCTGCATTCTCCCGTCGAGCTGTTCAAGGTGGCGCGCGCCAATAACCTGGCCCTCGAGGTCGAGCGTCTTTGCTGCCGCGTCATCCTCGAGCGCTATGCCGAACTGAATCTGCCCGGAAAGCTGTTTCTCAACGTCAGCCCCATGGCGCTCGAGCTCAGCAACTTCAGCGCCGCGACCATCCTGGGCTTTCTTGACGAGATCGGGATCGAGGCCGGCCGGATCGTCTTCGAGCTCACCGAACATCCTCATACCGGACACGATTACGACGCGCTTCGGGAAGTCGTTGCGCGCTACCGGCGCATGGGCTTCCAGATCGCCATCGACGATGTCGGCGAGGGCTTTTCAAGCCTGCGCCGTTGGTCCGAGCTTCTGCCCGAATACATCAAGATCGACATGCATTTCATCCAGGGCGTGGACAACAGCCCGGTCAAACAGCAGTTCATACGATCCCTGAACGACATCGCCCATAAGGCGGGCACCGTGATCGTGGCCGAGGGCGTCGAAACCGAAAACGAACTACGCTTTTTGGCCGAGAACGGCATAGCTTGCGGCCAGGGTTTCTACATTGCGCATCCCAATGCGAATCCCATGACGGCTTTATCCGAAGATTTCAAGAAGCTGCTGGCAAACGGCTGGTCGGTAAAGCACCACATGAAAATGCCTCCCGCTCGCGGCGGCCGCAGTGCCAAGACATTGCTGCGCTCGGTGCCCGTTGTCGAGCCCACCTTTACCAATAACCAGGTCTGCGATGTATTCGCCGAATATACCGATCTGCACACCGTGCCGGTCGTGGCGTCGGGCAAGCCGCTGGGCATCATCACGCGCACCGCGCTGATCGAACGGTTCGCTCGCCCTTACCAGCGCGAACTCTATGGCAAGAAGCCATGCTCCATGTTCATGAACGACAAGCCGCTCGTGGCCGACAAAGACACCAGCCTGCAGCAGCTCAGCCATATTCTGGTTCAGGCCGATCAGCATCGTCTGATCAGCGATTTCATCATCACGGACGAAGGCCGCTATCTTGGAATCGGCACCAGCCACGATCTCCTGCGCGAGCTGACCGACATGCAAATCGACGCGGCCCGGTATGCCAATCCGCTGACCCAACTGCCAGGCAATGTGCCCATCAACCAGCATCTGGACTATCTGCTGCAATCGGGGCTTTATTTCTGCGCCTGCTATGTCGACCTGGACAGCTTCAAGCCCTTCAACGATGTCTTCGGCTATAAAAAGGGCGACGACATCATACAAATGACAGGCCGTATCCTGAGCAGCCTCGCCGATGCCGACAGCGATTTCGTGGGCCATATCGGCGGGGACGACTTCCTGGTCATGTTCCAGAGCAAAGATTGGGAGCAGCGCTGCAACGCGATACTGCGAGAATTCACCGTGGGCATGGCGCAGTATTTCGACGCGGCCCGGGGCAGCGACCTGGGCGGATACTACGCCAAGGACCGGCGCGGCAACCGGCAGTTCTATGCATTGCCGTCGTTGTCGATCGGCGTGATCGAAGTCGATCCCCTGCATTTCGATTCCGTGCACCAGATATCGGTGGCGGCGGCCCAGGCCAAGACCCAGGCCAAGAAAACCCTGGGCAACAGCATGTTCGTCGAACGGCGCAAGCACCGGCCCTGGGCCTCGGTTGAACCCTATTCGCCCAGCCCGTTCCACGGGCCGGATATGTCCGCATAAGAAAAAAGAAAAAGGGCTTACAGCCTTGTGCTGTAAGCCCTTTGTTTTATTGGTCGGGACGGCGGGATTCGAACTCGCGACCCCTTGCACCCCATG
>JBEBXF010000063.1:0-11749 GCA_040391725.1 Eoetvoesiella caeni
CCTGTTGCCAGAATCTGGCCGTCGTCCATGGCGACCAGCCAATCAAAGCGCTGGTTGCCTCGTCCAGCAACAGGATGGGCGCGTTCTTGAGCATGACCCGGGCGATGGCGATGCGCTGGCGCTGGCCGCCCGAGAGCTTTACGCCGCGTTCGCCCACCAGTGTGCCGTAGCCGCTGTTGCCTTGCGGGTCGCTCAATTGCTGGATGAAGTCGTGGGCCTGGGCGCTGATGGCCGCGGCCTGGATTTCCGCGTCGCTGGCATCGGGGCGCCCGTACACGATGTTGTCGTGGATGGAACGATGCAGAAGCGAAGTGTCCTGGGTGACCATGCCGATGGCGGCGCGCAGGCTGTCCTGGGTGACGTGGGCGATGTCCTGGCCGTCGATGCGTATGCGGCCGCCATTCACGTCATGGAAGCGCAGCAACAGACTGATCAGGGTGGATTTGCCCGCTCCGGAACGGCCCACCAGCCCGACTTTCTCGCCGGCGTGCACGGTCAGGCCCAAGCCGTCGAACACCTGGCGCTCGCCGTTGTAGTTGAAGGCGATGTGGTCGAATTCCACTTTACCGTGTGTCACCTTAAGTTCGGGGGCGTCCGGCGCGTCTTGTACCTGGGCAGGCCGCGTCAATGTCGTGATGCCGTCCTGCACGGTGCCGATATTCTCGAACAGCGAGGTCAGCTCCCACATGATCCACTGCGACATGCCGTTTACCCGCAAGGCCATTGCGGTCACGGCGGCGACCGCGCCGGCGCCGATCTGGCCGCCGTGCCAGAGCCACAGGGCGTAGCCGCCCGCGCCAAGAATCAACCCCGTGACCAGAGTCTGGTTCGTGATTTCGAACTGGCTGACCAGGCGCATTTGGCGATAGCCGGTGTCCTTGAAGTCTTCCATGGCCGCGCGGGCGAACTGGGCCTCGCGCCGGGTGTGCGAGAACAGCTTGACGGTGGCGATATTGGTATAGGCATCCGTGATGCGGCCGGTCATGGATGAGCGGGCGTGGGCCTGCTCCTGCCCGACTTTGCCCAGGCGCGGCACGAAGTAGCGCATGGCCAGCCCGTACAGCACGATCCACGCGATGAAGGGAATCGTCAGCCGCAAGTCGAAGCTGCCCGCCAGCGCGATGATGGTGAAAAAATACACGCCGATGCCGACCACGATCTCGAACAACGTCAGAAGCACGTCGCGCACGGCCAGCGCGGTCTGCATGACTTTCGTGGTGACGCGCCCGGCGAATTCGTCGGCGAAGAAAGACAGGCTTTGCCGCAGCATCAGGCGGTGGAAATTCCAGCGCAGCCGGAGCGGCAGATTGACGGCCAGGATCTGGTGCTGCACCAGGGTACGCAGCGCCACCAGGCAGATGCTGGCCACCAGCACAATGCCTATGCCCCACAGCACCTGGCGTTCGTGCGCCGATGCCGGCCCGCCCACATGCCACGCGGAAAGCAGATCCACCACCTGCCCCAGGAAGGCGAACAGCCACGCCTCGTAGATCGACACGCTGGCGCTCAATACCGCCAGCGCAAGCAGGTAGCGCCGGGAGCCCCGTGTGCAACACCATAGGAATGGCACCAGGCCGCGGGGCGGCAGTGGGGGATCCTCGGGCGGGAAGGGATCGAGTAGCGGTTCAATCCGGCTCAGCAAGTTCGCCTCCGATGTTATGAAAATCTGCCCTTGGCGCGGCGGTCGACGGGGCCGGCCAGGCGCAGTGCGTCGACGACCAGGGAGAAGGCCGGTGATGGCTGGCGGCGGCTGGGGTAGTACAGATGGTAGCCCGTGAATTTCGGGCACCAGTCCTGCAGCACGGATACGAGCCGGCCGGCTTCGATGTGCGGCATCAATTCATCTTCCGGCAGCAGCGCGATGCCCAGTCCGGCCAGCGCGGCGTCCACTTGGGGCTGCGTGGTGTTGAAGATCAACGGACCGTCCACATGTACGTTCACCTGCTGGCCGTGGTGTTCGAAGTCCCAGACGTACAGCCCGCCGGAGGTGGGCATGCGCTGGTTGATGCAGCGGTGCGCCGTGAGGTCGCGAGGCGTCTTGGGGACGGGGTGGGCGGCAAAGTACTCCGGCGAGGCCACGACCGCAAGGCGCAGCGGCGGGCCGATGGGCAGGGCGATCATGTCTTTGTCGATGGTGTTGCCCAGGCGCACGCCGGCGTCGAAGCGGTCGGCGACGATGTCGCGGAACCCGTAGTTCACATCGAACTCCAGCTTGATGTCCGGGTACTCGCGCAGCAGCGGCGTGAGCCTGGGCAGCAGAATGCTGTGCAGGACATAGTCGCCGCAGGTGATGCGCACCGTGCCCGCGGGTTTGTCGCGCAGGTCGGTGAGTTCGTCCAGTTCCGCCTCGATTTCGTCGAAGCGATGGCCGATCGCGTTCAGCAGCCGCTCTCCCGCCGTGGTGGGCGACACACTGCGCGTGGTGCGCGTGAGCAGGCGGATTTCAAGCCTTGCTTCCAGGCCGCTGATGGCTTGGCTGAGCGCCGACTGGGTGACTCCCAGCAATGCGGCCGCGCGCGTGAAGCTACCTTCGCGCGCCACGGTGACGAATGACAGGAGATCGTTGAAGTTGCGCTTGACCATGTTTTCAGTTTCCCATGAATTATTTATTAGGACAACTTATATGGTCTTTAAGCATTCATTAGCTAGTAAGGCGGCCTGGTTCCCGCCAGAATATCGGCTGTGGATGAATTGATTCCACGATCGCTAGTTTTCAGAGCAACAAATTATTTCATTAGTTCATGACCACCACCGCTATTGATGCCCGGATGGGCACTGCTGAACCCCATAACGAAGCCGCAGGATACCCGGCGTCCTGGAGCGGCGTTTTCGCCATGTCGGTTTGCGCGTTCGCGCTGATCGCATCGGAGTTCCTGCCGGTCAGCTTGTTGACGCCCATGGCGAACGACCTGCGAGTCACCGAAGGCATGGCGGGCCAAGGCATCGCCATCTCCGGGGCATTCGCCGTGCTCACGAGCCTGTTCATATCCGCGCTGGCCGGCGGCTTGAATCGCAAGACGCTTCTCCTGTTGCTGACGGCGGCCATGGGCGTGTCCGGCGCCATCATCGCGCTGGCGCCGAATTATCTTGTCTATATGCTGGGCCGAGCGCTGATCGGCGTGGTCGTCGGCGGCTTCTGGTCCATGTCGGCGGCGACGGCCATCCGGCTGGTACCCGCGCGAGATGTGCCGCGCGCCCTGGCCATCGTCAATGGCGGCAATGCGCTGGCCACGGTGGTAGCCGCGCCGCTGGGCGCTTATTTGGGTACTGTGATCGGCTGGCGCGGCGCATTCCTTTGCCTTGTGCCGGTCGCCCTGATTGCGTTGATCTGGCAATGGATCACGCTGCCGTCCATGCGGGCCGCGGCGCGTGCGCCCGGCATCGGCAATCTGTTCAAGGCGTTCACGCTGCTCAAGCGTCCGGGCATTGCCGTGGGCATGCTGGCCAGCAGCCTGCTGTTCATGGGGCAGTTTTCGCTGTTCACGTATGTGCGGCCGTTCCTGGAGACTGTCACCGGAGCGCATGGAGCCACGATATCGCTTATTCTGCTCGTGATCGGCGCGGCGGGTTTCATCGGCACGGTGCTTATCGGTAGAGCTCTGCAGCGGGGCTTCTACCAGACGCTGATCGTCATTCCGCTGTTGATGGCCGTGACGGCCCTGGCATTGATCGCCCTTGGCGGCTGGATGGCTGCCGTCGTCGTGCTGCTTGGCTTGTGGGGGCTGGCGGGCACTTCCGCGCCCGTGGGCTGGTGGGCCTGGATTGCTAGGGTCTTCCCCGGGGATGCCGAAGCGGGCGGCGGCCTGTTCGTCGCGGTTGTCCAGTTGTCCATCGCGCTGGGCTCCACCGCGGGCGGCCTGCTGTTCGACCACAGCGGCTACCAGAGCACATTCATCGCGAGCGCCGCGCTGCTGGCAATCTGCGCCGCTCTGACGGCCTTGACCGCCCGCGGAGCCATGGCGCATGGCGCCTGAGCGGCGGAACCAAATCGAGAATCAACCTCAGCATTCAGGAGAAACATCATGACAGTCAAGGCCTATGGCGCTTGCGCGAGCGACCTTCCTCTCGAATCGATGAACATCGCCCGTCGCGCGCCGGGCGCGCACGACGTGCAGATCGAAATCGTCTATTGCGGCGTGTGCCATTCCGATATTCATCAAGTGCGTTCCGAATGGGCCGGCACGCTTTATCCCTGCGTGCCGGGTCACGAGATCGTCGGCCGTGTGTCGGCGGTGGGGGCGCATGTGTCGGGCTTCCGGGAGGGCGATCTGGTTGGAGTCGGGTGCATAGTCGATAGCTGCAGACATTGCGAGGACTGCGATGAGGGGCTGGAGAACTATTGCGACGACATGGTCGGCACCTATAACGGTCCGACGCCGGATGCGCCGGGCCACACGCTGGGCGGCTATTCGCAGCGCATCGTCGTGCATGAGCGCTACGTATTGCGCGTTCGCCACCCTGAAGATCAACTGGCCGCGGTGGCGCCGCTGTTGTGCGCGGGCATCACCACGTATTCGCCGCTGCGTCATTGGAAGGTGGGGGCGGGGCATAAAGTGGGGGTGGTCGGCATCGGCGGCCTGGGCCACATGGGCATCAAGCTGGCGCACGCGATGGGCGCCCACGTCGTGGCTTTCACCACCTCGGAATCCAAGCGCGGCGCCGCCAAGGCGCTAGGCGCTCATGAAGTCGTCGTTTCGCGTAACGCCGGAGAAATGGCCGCTCATGCCAAGAGTCTGGATTTCATTCTCAACACCGTGGCAGCGCCGCACGACCTCGATGTTTTTGTAGAGCTGCTCAAGCGGGACGGCACCATGACGCTGGTGGGCGCACCGGCTTCGCCGCACCCGTCGCCGCAGGTGATGAACCTGATCGGCAAACGCCGGAGCATTGCCGGCTCCATGATCGGCGGCATTCCCGAGACGCAGGAGATGCTGGATTTCTGCGCCGAGCACGGTATCGTGGCCGATATTGAAATGATTCGGGCCGATCAGATCAATGAAGCCTATGAGCGTATGCTCAAGGGCGATGTGAAGTACCGCTTCGTCATGGACTGCGCTTCGCTCGCAGCCTGAATGGCCGGCATGGCTTGCTACGGGTGCAGCGCGGAATATATGCGCTGCTGCACCTGCCCCTCGTAGACGTGGTTGTCCGAGTTCAAGCGCCATAGGTGCACACCGGCCAGGCCATATTGACGGTACTTGGCCAGCACGTCTTTCTCGTCATACGTGTCGCAGTTGGTTTCGGGGCAGATGCCGTAGAGAATCTTGCTGGCCGGCACGCCTTCCTGGAGGAAGGCTTCAGGCGGGATGTCCATGCCGCCGGCGTAGGTCTGCATGTTGACGTAATCGAAGGGCGCTAGGCTGTCGGGGTTCAGATACTCGCCGGCGGCGGGCGAGAGCGTCAGGCGCAGGGGCTTGCCGTATTGGTTCGACAAGATTTGCAGGGCATCCTTCAGCTTGTACGCCAGCGCCGGGAAGTCGGCGGTGACGTTGTTGTCTTCATAATCGATGTCGAAGCCGTCCAGCGCGTATCGGCCGCCCTCATAGGTTTGGTAATAGGCGATGAAGTCGGCCACCGATTGCACATAGGCATTCAGCGCGTCCTCGCCCTGCAAGGCCGACAGCGGCTTGCCCCATGCGTCCTGGCCATTGCCCCACCATTGCGAGATCACGATCTTGATGCCGGGGTTGTCGTGTCTGGCCTGGTCGACCAGCCATTCGAAGCGGTGGCGCAGCGGCCCGGTCTGCGCGCTGTCGAACAGCCCGAAATCGTTGTGTTCCTGTATGCCGCCGGGGCCTACATACAGCACGTCCACCTTGTCGAAAGTGACCTGCTGCCATTCGGCGGGGATGTTGCGGTAGTCGTGGTTGTCGGAAAGGTAGAACCAGGCGGCGGCAATGGGGGCGGGCGGCGCTGGCGTTTCGTCGCTGGCGCCGCTACAGGCGGCCAGCAGGAACAGGGTGCCTAGGCAGGCGAGCAGAAGGCGCATGCGGATTTTTAGTAATGGATTGTATGGTTTGGTTTCTTCGTGGAAAGTATATCAGCGGTCGTTGGCAGGATCCGCATTTGCCCTGAAGTGCGGCGCCTTAAGTTGCCTGTTGTATACGTTTGCTGATTTTGTCCGCGCTTTGCATAACCAGGTTTGCCAGGATCTCGGAGCCCATATTGGGTGCTTGCTCGGTGGAGTAGATCAATACCAGGCTGCCCACGATCTCGGTATTTTCGCTGAATACCGGGACGGCAATACCCGTTATGCCCGGGTCGAGCTGGTCATGCGAGATGTAATAGCCCGCGGCTTGAATGGCTTTCAGTTCTTTGTTGAAGGCCTTCCAGTCGGCGCCTATGGCCAGCGCATCTTCTCGTTGTTCTTCGTTGTGCAACGCGGCTTCGTACAGGCGCTTGAGTTTGCGCTTGTTCATGTAGGCCAGAACAATATGGGCCTGTGCCCCCTTGAACAACGGCATCCTCATCCCTTTCGTGTATGAAAGCTTGATCGGATACGCCCCTGTGATGTGCAGCATATTGACGATGGTGTATTCGTAGATATTGCACAGCAGCACGTTGCAGCCCGTGGACGTGGCCAGATTTTCCATCAAGTCTTTGCCCGCCTTGAGAATGGGGTCGTAAGACTGAATCAGGTATTCGAGTTCGATTATTTTTGGGCCAAGCCGGTAGCGTCCTGACGAGTTGCGCAGCAATAAGCCGGCGCGGGAAAGGTCGCTGACGTAGCGGTAGGTCGAGGCAATGCTCATGTCCAGCGTAGCGGCGATGTCGTCGACGGTTACGTGGATTTTTTCTTTGGTGAACAGGTTCAGGATGTCGACGACGCGGCTGATGACAAAGGAAGGTCGGGACATAGTGGAAATACCTTAAGGGAAAACACGGATTATGTAGCAAGTGAATATCGTTGACTTGCCTGGCAATAAAAAATAGACTGTTTTTATCAAAAATGGATAAAAATGGTAATTTTAAAAGGAGAGGCAATGCGACTGTTATTCAAGCTACTGCTGGGATTCACCACCATGATGGCAATGGCGCAGGCCAATGCCGACATCAATGTGGGGGTCATTGTTTCGTTGACGGGGCCAGCGGCGTCCGCAGGCATTCCCGAGCGCGACTCCATTGTATTATGGTCAAAACGCATAGCCGGCCATAAGGTGAACCTCACCATCCTGGACGATGCCTCCGACCCGTCCAAGACCACCGCCGCCGCGCGAAAACTCGTCACCGAGAAAAACGTCGATGTTCTGATCGGAGCCTCGGTAACCCCCACCACGCTGGCGGCCTTGCAAGTTGCCGCCGAAACCCGCACTCCGCTCATCTCCATTGCCGGCGGCGGCGCCATCGTGAATCCGCAGGACGACATACGCAAGTGGGCGTTCAAAATGCCGCCCCCCGAGGAAATTCCTCTGGGCATGATCTACGACACTATGAAAAAGCAGGGCAAAAAAAGCCTGGCTATAGTGGCCATGAGCAACGCTTATGGCCAAACTTTCGTTGACGTTGCACAAAAAACCGCTGGGCAAGCGGGTATTGATTTGGTTCGCGAGGAGCGTTTCAGCGCTGCCGACACCAGCTTCGTGTCGCAGGCCATGAAGCTTATTCATGCCAAGCCCGACGCCATATTGATCGTTGCCGCAGGCAGTCCTGCGGTGATGCCGCAACTGGAGCTCAAGAGCCGCGGCTACGACGGCCTGATTTTCCAGACACAGGCGGTCGCCGGCAACGACTTCCTCCGGTTGGGGGGCAAGGCCTTGAACGGCACCTACATGCCGGTGTCGCCGTTCCTGGTTGCCGAGCAGCTTCCCGATGGCAATCCGACAAAAGTGACCGGAAAGCGTTATGTCGACCTTTATGAGGCCAAGTATGGGCCAGGCAGCCGTTCGCTGTTCGGCGGCTGCGCCTGGGACACTCTTTTGCTGCTGGAGGATGCGGCCAAGCGGGTGCCGAAAACGGCTAAACCGGGAACTCCCGCTTTTCGCGCCGCTTTGCGCGATGCGCTCGAGCACACCAACGAACTGGTCTTGACCCAGGGGGTCTACAACATGACGCCCGCCGACCACAACGGCGCCGACGCGCGCAGCCAGGTCATGGTGCGCATTGAAGATGGCAAGTGGCGCTACGTTGCGCAATAAGCGGCCATAACCGGAACCATAATCAAATGCCTATCAATACTGCGCCAATCCGTATCAAGCAGTTGCATCACTTCGCGTACCGATGCCGGGACGCGGAAGAAACCCGCCGCTTTTACGAAGATCTGCTGGGCCTGCCGCTGGTTCACGTCATCCAGGCCGATAACGTGCCGAGTACCGGTGAATACTGCCCTTACGTGCATATTTTTTTCGAAATGGCCGACGGTTCGTGCATTGCGTTTTTTGATCTGGGCGACAATGAAAAAGCCCTGCCGTCTCCGAATACCCCTGGCTGGGTCAATCATATTGCCGTGCAGGTGGACACGGAGGCCGAATTGCAAATGGCGTCTCAACGCCTGACCGCCGCGGGCTACGAGGTTGTGGGCGTGACGGACCATCATTTCGTCAAGTCCATTTATGTCTTCGACCCGAATGGGTTGCGGCTGGAGCTTACCACTCCCGTGGGCGATCCCGGTTTTCTGACGCATGCCCGCAATACGGCGCACCAGAAACTACGGGCCTGGACCGAGAGTAAGCAGGGGCGGCTGACGTGATCAATGAAACGCACGACCCGCAGCGGCGAAGCTGGGTCGAGTCCGCCAACGCCCCGGAGCAGGATTTCCCTTTGCAAAACCTGCCTGTAGGCCTGTTTTCACGGGACGGCTCTTCGGTGCCGCGTCCTGGAATCGCCATCGGCGACCAGGTGCTCGATCTGGCCGAGTGCGCCGATCTGCGGCTTATTCCTGACGAGCGGCTTTCCTCCCTGTTGTACGCTTGTGTGGAAAGCCGTGCGCTCAACCCGCTGATGGCGGCGGGCAAATCCGCCGCGGAGGCGTTGCGCAATGCGGCCTTCCGTCTGCTGGACGGACAGCTTGGCCAGGCAGTCGCCATCCCGGATTGGCGCGGGCGGGTGCTGGTTCGCGCAAGCGGCGTGCAGATGCATCTGCCTTGCCGGATCGGCGGCTATACCGACTTCCTGACCTCCGCCTACCACACCGAACGCCATGGCCGCTTCAAGGGCCTGGACGTGCCTTTGCCTCCTGTTTTTAAAAGCCTGCCCGTGGCCTATCATGGGCGCGCTTCTTCCATACGCGTAAGCGGCCACCATGTGCCCCGGCCCCACGGCCAGTGGCGCGGGGCCGACGGCCAGGCCTGTTTCGGTGCGGCGCAAGCCCTGGATTTCGAGCTGGAGCTGGCCGCCTTTGTCGGCCAGGGCAACGAGCTGGGCACGCCGAGTCCGCTGGATGACGCTTCTTCGCACATATTCGGCTATTGCCTGTTGAATGACTGGTCCAGCAAGCAGGTTCAATGGTGGGAGCAAATGCTGGGGCCGTTCCTGGGTAAAAGCTTCGGCACGACGATTTCCCCCTGGATTGTCACCGAGGAGGCATTGGCGCCATTTCGCAAAGCCGCCGCGGCGGGCGACCCGGCCCCGATGGCTTATCTGGCCTCCGCGCGGCATACCGCCCAGGGTGGATTGAACCTTGCATTGCAAGCCAGCCTGCATACCCAGAGCATGCGCCAGGCCGGCCAGCCGCCTGAACGCATCGTCGATACTCATCTGGATCATTTGTATTGGACGTTCCCGCAAATGCTGACCCACCACGCCAGCAACGGCTGCAACCTGCAGGCCGGCGACCTCTTGGGCAGCGGTACGGTGTCGGGGCCGAGCCCGGCCAGCATGGCCTGCATGACGGAGAAAACCGAAGCGGGGCGCGTGCCCTTCATGTTGGCCAACGGCGAAAGCCGTCTTTGGCTTGCCGACGACGATGAGGTCATCCTTACCGCCAGGGCAAGCCGAAAGGGATTCGTGTCCATCGGTTTTGGAGAGTGCCGGGCCCGCCTGCTGCCGGCCCGGCCATGGCCTTCGGGAGAGCCTTCGCCCAAGCGCAGCAATTGAAACGGAGACCCAAGGAGGTAAAAATGGAATATCTGCTCAACCAATGGTATGCCGCTGCATGGAGCCACGAGCTGACCCAGGCGCTGATGGTTAGAACCTTGCTTGACGAGCCTGTGCTGCTATACCGTACCCAGCATGGAGAGCCCGTCGCCCTTTCCGATCGCTGCCCCCACCGTTTCGCGCCGCTGCATGAGGGAAAGCTGATCGACGATATCGTGCAGTGTCCCTATCATGGATTGCAGTTCGACAAGACCGGCGCCTGTGTGAAAAATCCGATCGGGAATGGCGCCATACCCGCCAAGGCCAGAGCCCGCGTGTTTCCATTGGTGGAGCGCAACGGTATCGTATGGGCGTGGTTTGGCGATACCCCGCCCGACCTGGCGCGGGTTGTCGATTTCGGTTTCCTGGACGAGCCCGATAGGTACGCCTATGCCGAAGGCTATATGCAACTGGATGCCAATTACGCCCTGGTTTCAGACAATCTGCTCGATTTGAGCCATGCCGAGTTCCTGCATCCGAACCTTGCCAATCCAGGGGCCAATCAACGGGTGAAGCTTTCGGTTGAGCAAGAGGGCAATACCGTCCACGCGTTCAACCAGCGTCCCGGCGAGCCGCCCACCGTGCTTATCCGGAATGCCTTCAGCGGCAAGCCCCCGGGGGACACCCTGGACATGTGGTCCAACACGACGTGGAATCCACCCTCGTCCATCTGTGTGGAAGTCGGCGGAACACGGTTGGGCGGTGCCAAAGAAGAAGGGGTGAATACCCTGGCGGCGCATCTTATTACCCCTATAAGCAAGAACCGCAGCCATTACTTCTGGAAAATGGCCAGAACATTCCGCCGCGACGAAGCCGAGTTCGGCGAGAAATTCCAAAGCATGGTGCAAAGCGCGTTCTTCACCGAGGACAAGCCCATTATCGAGGCGCAACAAAGGTATATGCAGTTGCCGGATGGCCGGCAGCCCGAATCGGTGCTGCTGCAAAGCGACGGCGCGGCGGTCAGGGCGCGGCGGGTCATGGCCTCGCTTATGGAGCAGAACGCTCGAGGCGGTTGATGCGTCGCGCGGCAGGGTCACAATGCTTTTAGAAGGGCTTCAGTCATGTATCCATATAAAGCTGGACAAAAATACGTACGAAATGCGTGGTATATGGCCGCCTGGGCCGAAGAAGTCGGCCGCGAGCCTTTGCAGCGGACGTTTCTGGATGATCCCGTTGTCCTGTATCGTAAGCAGGATGGAACGCCGGTAGCGATGTGGGGATTGTGCCCGCACAGGCACTACCCATTGAAAAATGGCGCTTTGGTCGGTGATTCCATACAGTGTTCGTATCACGGCTACACCCTGAATTGCGAGGGGCAATGCACGAAGATCCCCGCCCAGGGCAATACGCCGAAAACATTCCGGCAGCGTACTTACCCGGTCGTGGAGCGGGGCGGCCTGATCTGGATATGGATGGGTGATGCGGACAAGGCCGATTTGTCGCTTTTACCCGCGCTGGACCGCGCCGGCATCGATCTGCCCGGCTGGCGGCTGGTGCCTAACGGCATCACGCCCATCAAGGCGCGCGGGCAACTGATCATCGACAACGTCATGGATCTCAGCCATATCGGTTACCTGCACGGCAAGACAATTTCCGCACCCGATGCGGCAGAGGCGCCGCCCAACCAGGTGCGTGAAGAACCTATCGCCGTTTACCGCTGGCTGCTGGATCAGGCGCC
>JBEBXF010000064.1:0-11655 GCA_040391725.1 Eoetvoesiella caeni
TAAGCAGGCCCAGAGCCCGGGCGGCCTGGCGCAAGGTGGTTTTGTCTTTTTGCGCCTTTTTGGCAATGGCCGCGGCATTGTCGTAGCCGATATGGCGATTGAGCGCCGTGACCAGCATCAGGTTCTTTTCCAGATTGTGCTCGATGGTCTCGAGGTTGGGCTCGATGCCCACGGCGCAGTGATCGTTGAAGGCCAGGCAGGCATCGCCAAGCAGCTCGATGCTTTCGAGCACATTGTGCACCATGACGGGCTTGAACACATTGAGCTGAAAATTGCCCTGGCTGCCCGCAAACGCGGTGGCCGCGTCGTTGCCGAAGACCTGCACGCAAACCATGGTCATGGCTTCGCATTGCGTGGGATTGACTTTGCCCGGCATGATGGACGACCCCGGTTCGTTGTCGGGAATGGAGAGCTCGCCGATGCCGCAGCGGGGCCCGCTTGCCAGCCACCGAACGTCGTTGGCCATTTTCATGAGGCCGCCCGCCAGGGTTCTCAGGGCCGCCGACATATTGACCAGCGCGTCGTGGGCCGACAGGGCGAAGAACTTGTTGGGCGCCGACCGGAACGGCAGTCCGGTTATGCGCGCCATATGCCCCGCGGCAACCTCGCCGAAGCGTGGATGGGCGTTCAGGCCGGTTCCCACCGCCGTTCCGCCGATGGCGAGATCGTAGATGCCGGGAAGCGCCTCGCGCACGCAGCCCAGCGAGAAATCGAGCTGGGCGACCCAGGCGCTGATTTCCTGGCCCAGGGTGATGGGGGTGGCGTCCTGCAAATGGGTTCGGCCGGTCTTGACCACGTTCTTGTATGCCTCGGCCTTGCCCGCCAAGGTGTCGCGCAGCTTGCCCACGGCAGGCAGAAGATGGTTGTTGACCTCTTGCGCCACGGCGATGTGCATGGCGGTGGGAAAGGTGTCGTTGGACGACTGGCCGCGGTTGACATGGTCGTTGGGATGCACGGGGGTCTTGCTGCCGCGCGTGCCGCCGGCCAGTTCGATGGCGCGGTTGGAGATGACTTCGTTGGCGTTCATGTTCGACTGCGTGCCCGAGCCGGTCTGGAACACCACCAGGGGGAATTCGGCGTCGAACTTGCCGTGCTCGACCTCGCCCGCCGCCTGGATGATGAGGCGCGCCAGATCCTGGGGCAGCTCGCCCAGCTCGGCGTTGGCTTCGGCCGCGGCTTTTTTCAGGATGCCCAGGGAGCGGATGATGGGCCGCTGCCACTTGAAGCGGGCTACCCCTATCGGAAAATTCTGGATCGAACGCTGAGTCTGCGCGCCCCAATACCGCTCCGCGGGAACTTCGATGGGGCCCATTGAATCCGTTTCTGTACGTGTGGATGCCATGACAATTTCCTTGTGCCGATTTAAGAAGCCGATGCCTGAATTTACCGTCAACTATACGCCAGGCCGTACCCTGCCGAAGGATTAACCCGCCTGGCGGCAGGATTACCGGACGCGTGTTTGCGCGTCCGCCGGGAGCTTCGCCGACCAGGTTGCGGCGGCGTCCAGCATGCGGTTGACAAAACCCCACTCATTATCGAACCACACGAACAGATTGGCAAAGCGGCTGCCGTTGACCCGGGTCTGGCTGCCGTCGATGATGAAGGAACAAGGGTTGTGGTTGAAATCCACCGAGGCATGGGGATTGTCGGAATAGCCGGCCAGGCCCGGACTGGCGTTGGCTGCCTCCATCATCAGCGCGTTCAGGCCCGCCGTCGTCACGTCGCGGCCCAGATTGACCATCAGGTCGATGGCCGAGACATTGAGCGTCGGAACCCGGATGGCCTTGGCCTGTACCCGGCCGGCCAATTGAGGCAGCAGGCGTTCGACGCCCCGGGCCAGGCCGGTGGAAACCGGAACGATGGACTGCATGGCCGATCTCGTGCGGCGAAGGTCCGAGCTGTGGTAGCCGTCGATGAGGGGCTGATCGTTCATGACGGAGTGCAGCGTGGTAAGGCTGGCCTGCTCGATGCCGAACGATTCGTCCAGCAGTTTCAGCACCGGCACAATGGCGTTGGTCGTGCACGAGGCATTGGACACCAGTTGCTCCCCGCCCGAAAGACTGCGGTGATTGATGCCGTAGACCATGGTGAAATCGATGTCGGCGGCGCTGTTGCCGGGATGCGAAAGCAGCACCCTCGGGCAGCCCGCCTTTAAAAACCGGGTCAATTCGCCGCGTGATCCATAGCGTCCGGAACACTCGACCAGCATGTCGATGTCCAGGTCGCGCCAGTCCACGTCCTCGGGTTCCGATGCATGCGTGACCCGCACGGTTTCACCGTTCACGATCAGGCAGTCCGTCCCCTGCTCCACCGAGCCGTGGAAGACGCCATGCGTGGAATCGAAACGCGTCAGGTATGCCATGCTGGCCAGGTCGGCCGGTTCGTTGATGGCGACGATGCGGAACTCATCCTTGAGGGAAGACTCGTAAAGGGCCCGCAGAAAGCAGCGGCCGATGCGGCCGTAACCATTGATGGCCAGGCGGACGGGAGTAGTCATGTAAAGGCTCAGAACGTAATGGAAAAACCGCCGTCGACGACCAGGATGTGCCCGTTGACGTACGAGGCGGCCGGAGAGGCCAGGAAAACGGCGGCTCCGGCGATTTCGTGAGGCTGGCCCCAGCGTCCAAGCGGGTTGCGGGCCGCCACCGCCGGGCCGCGAACCGGGTCGGCGGCCAGATCCCGATTGGTCTCGGTGACGAAGGTTCCGGGGGCTATGCCGTTGCTGGTGATGCCGTGCGCGCCGAACTCGACCGCCAGGGCCCGTACCAGGCCCGTCAGTCCCTGCTTGGCGACCGGATAGATGGCGTCGCCGGGGCGCGCCAGTTGCCCGGCAATGGATGTCAGGGTAATGATGCGGCCCGCCGCGCCCTGGCCGACCATGGCTTGCGCCGCAAGCTTCGATAATTGCACGCCCGCCACCAGGTCGATATTGATGAGCTCGAGCACCTCGTCGAGGCTGGCCTGGGCCAGGGATTTGCGGATGCGCACGCCGACGTTGTTGACCAGGATGTCGGGCGTCCCCCAATCGGCCTGGATTTTTTCATAGCGACCCTGCAGTTCGCGCAGGCGTCCGATGTCCATGACCAGCGGATAAGCGGTAAACCCTTGGCGGGCCAGGCGCTCGACAGCGTCGTTGACGCGCTGCGCATTGCGTCCGTTGATTATGACGCGGGCCCCGCTGGCCGCGTAGGCCTGCGCAATGGAAAAGCCCAGTCCCTGCGCGGAGCCCGTGATCAGGGCCAGTTTGCCGCGTAAAGAAAAATCCGGTGCATCCATATTGACGATCGAGCCTGTTGAGTCGGGTTGCGCCATCAGCGCGAGGGCCTGGCGGGCCGGTGGTGTTTGACCGGCGGCCCGCATCAGGATTATGTTAACAGAGCGCCAAGGGATAGAATTGGAGCTTTGCTGTTCAATCTGGACAATCTCATCGAAGAAGGAAGAGGAATGAAACTTTATTACATGACCGGCGCCTGCCCACTGGCCTCGCAAATCGTGCTGGAATGGATAGGCACACCCTACGAGCTGCAACTGGTCGAGCGCACGGCCCTGCGCAACCCGGAATTCCTGGCCCTGAATCCGGTCGGATCCGTTCCGGTTCTGGTCGACGGCTCGCTTACCCTTACCCAAAACCCCGCCATCGTCGAGTACCTCAACGAAAAACACCCCGAAGCCGGCCTGCATGGCAAAACGCCCGAGCAGCGCGCCGAAGTGCGCCGCTGGCTGTCGTTCTGCAATTCCGACCTGCACCGCACTTTCTCGATGATTTTCGGCGCCGCCTCGTACAGCGAAGACCCCGCCGTGCAAAACATACTCACGCAAAAATCGGTCGACCGCGTGCAGTTTCTTTTCGGCGTCGCCGATAAAAACCTAGAAGGCAAGCAATACCAGGCCGGCAATCGTTCCATTGCCGACCCCTATCTGTACACCATCTTGCGCTGGGCCAAGGCCAAGCAGGTGGATTTCTCCGACAAGCCCAATCTTTCGGCATTCTTTGCACGCCTGGATGCCGACTCGGGCGTGCAGACCGCGCTCAAGAAGCAAGGCCTGGCATAAATAAAAGCATTTCCGGCCTCGGGGCTCGGACTCGCCCCGAAGACAAGCCCTGTTGCAAGTATTTTCGCAACCGAAAAAGCCTATCCGCCAAGATAGGCTTTTTTGACGTTTTCGTCGGCCAGCAAATTGGCGGAGCTCTCCGCCAGAACCAGCTTGCCGGTTTCGAGCACATAGCCGCGATCCGCCGCCCGCAACGCCTTGGCGGCGTTCTGCTCGACCAGGAGCACGGTTACGCCCGCTTCGCGGATAAGGCGGATGGCGTCGAATATCTGGTTGATGACCAGCGGCGCCAGGCCCAGCGTGGGCTCGTCGAGCAGCAGCAGGCGGGGCTGGCTCATGAGCGCGCGGCCTATCGCCAGCATTTGTTGTTCGCCGCCGGACAGCGTGCCCGCTCGTTGACCGGATCGTTCCAGCAAGCGGGGAAAAAGCTGCTGCACGCGCTCCAGACCCTGTTCGAGCTGCCGCTTGTTCAGAAAGAAGCCGCCCATGCTCAGGTTCTCGATCACCGTCAGTTGCGAAAACACCCGCCTTCCTTCGGGCGCCACGGCAATGCCCCGGCGCATGATTTCGCAGGTGGGTAAGGCGGTGATGTCTTCGTCCTCGAACCACACCCTGCCCTGGCTCGCCTTGGGCGTTGCGCAAACTGTCATGAGCAACGTGCTTTTACCCGCGCCGTTGGCGCCGATGAGCGCCACGATTTCGCCCCGTCCGACCTCGAGGCTGACGTCATCCAGCGCCTTGATGGCGCCGTAATGAGTATGAACGTGTTCCAGCCGCAGCATCTATTCGTCCCCCAGATAGGCCTTGATCACGCGGGGGTTCGCGCGTATTTCGTCCGGCACGCCGCAGGCTATGGCCTGGCCATGTTCCATGACCAGGACTCTGTCGGAAATGCCCATGACCATGCTCATGTCGTGTTCGATGAAAAGCACCGCGACGCCGAACTGCGCCCGCAATTGCAGAATAAGTTGCTGCAGATCCCGCTTTTCGCTGGGGTTGAGCCCGGCTGCCGGCTCGTCCAGCAATAATAAGCGCGGCCGCGCGGCCATGCAGCGCGCTATTTCCAGCTTGCGCTGATGGCCGTACGGCAACTGGCCCGAGGGCCGCTGCGCATAGGCGCCCAGCCCCATGAAGTCCAGCCACTGGCCGGCGGCGTCCAGCGCCGCCCTTTCCGCCCGGCGATATGACGGCATGGTAAAAAAACCGGGCAACAATGCGGTTTGCAAATGCTGGTGCTGGGCCACCAGAAGGTTTTCCAGCACGGTCAGCTTCTTGAACAGGCGCGGGCTTTGGAATGTGCGCACCACGCCTTTGCGCGCCATTCTATGGCTGGACAGGCCGCTTACGTCCTTGCCATCAAGCCGTATGCAGCCCGAACTGGGTTTGTAGAAGCCGCTGATGCAATTGAAAACCGTGGTCTTGCCCGCGCCGTTGGGGCCGATAATGGCGAAGACTTCGTCGGAAGCGACGTCCAGGGCGATGTCTTCGACGGCACGCAATCCGCCGAAATTCATGTTCAACCCGCGGACCTCCAGCAGCGCCGCGCTCATGGCCCCGACGCCGATCCAGGCCGCTTTGCCGGCAGCAGACCCTGCGGGCGCCACATCATCATCAACACCATGACCAGGCCGAAAATCAGCATGCGGTATTCGACCAGCTCGCGGGCCAATTCCGGTATGACGGTGAGCAGGATGGCGGCCAGTATGACGCCGGCCTGCGAGCCCATCCCTCCCAGCACGACGATGGCCAGCACCAGGGCCGATTCGGTAAAAGTAAAGGATTCGGGGCTGACCAGACCCTGCTTTGCTGCGAACAGCGCGCCTCCGACGCCGGCGAACAGGGCGCCCAGCGTAAAGGCCGACAGTTTGATGCGCACGGGGTTCAGCCCCAGCGAGCGGCAGGCGATTTCATCTTCCCGCAATGCTTCCCAGGCGCGGCCTATGGGCATGCGAACCAGGCGCGTGGTCACGAAAAGCGTGCAAAGCGCAAATACCAGGGCCAGCAAATACATGTAGACCATGACGTGCTGCGTGTTGAAATCCCAGCCGACCCATTGATGGAAGGTTTCATGGCCGTCCAGGGCGCGGCGCGTCATGGGGTGGCCGAACACGGTGGGCTTGGGAATTCCCGATATGCCGTCCGGGCCGTTGGTGATGGATTGCATATTGGTGAGCACCATGCGGATGATCTCGCCAAAACCCAGTGTGACGATGGCGAGGTAATCGCCCCGCAGGCGCAAGACGGGAAAGCCCAGCAGGAAGCCGAACAAGGCGGCGGCCAGGCCCGCCACCGGCAAAGCCTGCCAGAAGCCCCAGCCCGCCCAGTGGTACAGCAAGGCATACGAATAGGCGCCGACGGCGTAAAAACCCACGTAGCCCAGGTCCAGCAAGCCCGCAAAGCCCACCACGATGTTCAGGCCCAGGCCCAGCATGACGTAGATCAGCGCCAGCGTGGCGACATCGATTTGCGCCCGATCCGCGA
The DNA here is from genome assembly GCA_040391725.1 of Eoetvoesiella caeni. Classification (GTDB taxonomy): domain Bacteria; phylum Pseudomonadota; class Gammaproteobacteria; order Burkholderiales; family Burkholderiaceae_B; genus Eoetvoesia; species Eoetvoesia caeni_A. The sequence continues at coordinate 6,535 of JBEBXF010000064.1, forward strand.
CAAACGGCAAGGCGACGGCAGCCAGCAGCAAAACCCATGGCAACGGCTTGCGCGCGCCTTGCGGCAGTGCCGGCCAGACGGATTGCGCCGGCCTGTGGCGGGCAAGCCAGGACGCCAGCGCGGGCCGCAAGAGCTGGAACAGAAACACGGCGCCCATGCCGCCCAGCACCATGGGCCAGTCGGCGTTCAACTGGAGCTGGCCGGCGGAGCGAACGATGTGCAATCCATGGATGGGCGCGATGATGATGCCGGCCAGAAGCGCCGCGATCATGGCGTTCTTCATACCTTCTCCACTTCCGGCCTGCCCAGCAGCCCCGTGGGGCGGAACAGCAGCACCAGGATCAACAGCGCAAACGCGACAATGTCCTTGTATTCGGAAGACAAATACGCGGCGGCCAGGGTTTCGGCCAGGCCCAGCAGAACGCCGCCCAGCATGGCGCCCGGAATGCTGCCTATGCCGCCCAGTACCGCGGCGGTGAAGGCCTTGAGGCCGACCGTGAATCCGATGAAGGGATTGAGCTTGCCGATGGAAAGTGCAATGAGCACGCCGCCCGCGGCGGCCAGTACGGCGCCGAGCATGAATGTGAACGATATGACGCGCCCCGTGTCGATGCCCAGCAGGCTGGCCATCTGCAGATCCTGCGAGCAGGCGCGCGAAGCCCTGCCCAGGCGGGAACGGCCTATGTACAACGACAGGGCGATCATGACGATGATCGTGACGGCAATGATCAGAAGCCTCGAGTACGAGAAGGTGACCAAGAACGAGCTGTCAGCCAGCGTGAACTGCAGCGAGCCGGGCAGCAGCGCGGGAACGGCGATGTCGCGCGCGCCTTGCCCCAGCGCCACCCAGTTTTGCAAGAAGATGGACATTCCTATGGCGGTTATCAGCGGCGCCAGCCTGTGCCCTCCCCGCACCGGTGCATAGGCGATTTTTTCAATGGCGTAGCCATAAGCGGCAGTCACTATGCCAGCCACCAGCAGCATGGCCAGGATGGTCAGCGCCAGCGGCAGGCCGCTGTTCAGGCCTATGGCGGACAAGGCCACCAGGCCGGAGTAGGCGCCTATCATGTAGATTTCGCCGTGGGCGAAATTGATCATGCCGATGATGCCGTACACCATGGTGTAGCCGATGGCGATCAAGGCGTAGATGGCCCCCAGGGAGAGGCCGTTGAAGACTTGCTGAGTAAACTGGGGAAGCAGTTCCACCACGCAAAAACGCCCGCCGGGCGGCTATTGAGTGCTCTGGTGCAGATTGTCCGCCATGCCGGAGCCAAGCAAGGCGGGCCGGCCCAGGTTCCACATGAGCACCCTGAAAGGAACCAGCATGGTGGCATTGACCACCAGCTTGACGGCCAGGTCGCCGGTAAGCAGCGACACCCAATCAATGCCCGTACCCGCAAATGCCACGCTGAAGAAGATGCATGTATCGAGCGTGGCGCCGGCTACGCCGGCCAGCAGCGGCGCGCGCCACCAGCGTTGTTCGCGAAGACGATTGAAGACAGTGATGTCCAGCAGTTGCGCGAACAGGAACGCCATGCCCGAAGCCAGGGCGATGCGCGGCGTGGCCGCCCAGACGGAAAAAACGACGGCGGCGATGAAGCCGACAACGACGACGCGCCGCGCCGCGGACGGGCCGAAGCGGCGGTTCAGCAGGTCGGACACCAGAAAGGCGATGGGGTAGGAAATGGCGCCCCAGGTCAGCCATTGGTTGATGGGAAACTGGACGAGAATATTGGATCCGACCACCACGGCGCACATGGCGCCGACCGCGGCGAGAAACTGCATGCCGGTCATGGGCAGAAAGGTTCTGGAGGAAGAAGTCATTGAGCGAACTCGCGGGAAAGATCGGCGGCGCGGTCGTAGGCGGCCTGCATGGCCTGCTGCACGATGGCGGTGAAATTTTGCTGCTTGAACACATCGAGGGCGGCGGCCGTGGTGCCCCCTTTGGAGGTCACGCGATCACGCAGCGTGGCCGGGGATTCGGGCGACAGCGCCGCGAGCTGGGTGGCGCCGTTGAGCGTTCCCAGCGCAAGCAGGCGAGCCTGTTCGGCCGACAATCCCAGCTTTTGGCCGCCTTCGATAAGGGCCTCGATGAACAGAAAGACATAGGCCGGACCGCTGCCCGACAAGGCGGTTACCGCGTCGAGCGATTCGTCGCTGTCGACCCAGGTTACCTCGCCCACCGAGCGAAACAGTTGTTGCGCAACGGCTTTGTCGTCGTCGGAGACTCCCGGCAGGGCCAGCATGCCGGTTGCGCCGGCGCCGATCAGGGCGGGCGTATTGGGCATGCAGCGCACCAGGCGGGTCCATGGCCGGCCGGGTTCGCCCAGCCATTCCGAAATGGTCTGGCTGGAAATGCCGGCGGCGATGCTGACGATCAGCGTGTCGGGCTGCAGGAAGGGCTTGCAGCTGGCCACGGTTTCGCGCATGACCTGCGGCTTGACCGCGAACACCCAGACGCGGCGACCGGACAGCGCGGCATCGGGCCGCAGGGCTACGCTCGTGCCCTTTTCGCGCCATTGCTCCAGGGTGGATTCGTTGATGTCGACAACGTGCACGTCGGAAGCGCCGCAGCGTTTGCCGATAAGGCCGGAAGCCAGGGCGCCGGCCATATTGCCGCCGCCGATGAAGGCAAGATTGAGTTCATGGTTCATAGGAGCAATATTGTACGGTTTTTTATTGCCGGCCACAGCTGCCGAGGTTGCGGCGGCCCCTCCCCGGCAGCCCGGGTTCCGTTGGGTGGAATGCTACTTATAGGGCGTTTTCGTGCCGTCGCTGTGCCAGCGATAGACGTTGAACCGAAAGTGTTTGAGATCGCCCTGCTTGTCCCAGGATATCTCGCCCAGCGGGGTGCTGAACGAATGCACGTGCAGCCAGGCGGCGACCTTGGCGGGGTCGTCCTGGCCGACGGCCTTGATGCTGTCGACGATGACCTGCACCGCGGCATAGGCCGGCAACTGGAAGGCGCCGCCCGGATCGCGGTTTTTGTCGCGGAACGCCTTGACGATGGCGGTGTTGGCGGGATCGGCGGACGGGTCGACGGGCAAGGTCAGCAGCATGCCTTCGACGGCAGGCCCGGCGATGGCGTTGATGTCGGGATTGCCCACGCCTTCGGGGCCCATGAACTGGGCCTTGACGCCCTGCTCGGCGCCCTGGCGCAACAGCAGGCCCATTTCCGGGTGGTAGCCGCCGAAATACACGAAATCGGCCTGAGCACTTTTGATGCGGGTGATGATGGCCGAGTAGTCGCTGTCCCCGGCATTGATGCCCTCGAACAGCACGACGGGCACGCCGGCTTCTTCCAGACCTTTGCGCACGGCGCTGGCTATGCCGAATCCGTAGGATTGCTTGTCGTGCAGGATGGCGACTTTCTTCGGCTTGACGGCCGTGGCGATGAACTCGGCGGCGGCCGGGCCCTGCTGATCGTCGCGCCCTATGGTGCGAAAGATGAAATCGTAGTGTTTGTCCTGCGTAACGGCCGGCGCCGTTGCCGACGGCGTGATCATGACGACGCCTTCGGTGTTGTAGATGCTGGCCGCGGCGATGGCCGGCCCCGAGCAAACATGCCCCACCACGTACCCGACGCCGTCATTGACGATGCGGTTGGCAACCACGGGGCCCTGCTTGGATTCACAACTGTCGTCGTAATCGACCTCTTCGAGCTGGCGGCCCAGCACTCCGCCGGCCTGGTTGATTTGCTCGATGGCGGTGGCGACGCCCTGCCGAACCATGGTGCCGTATTGCGTAACCGGCCCGGTCAGGGGGCCGGCCACGGCAATCTTCAAAGGCTCGGCGGCCGTGGCGCTAGCCGCCAGCAGGCAGCCTGCCGCCAGTGCCGGAATCCGGCCGAAAACCCTGAGCACAGGACCCGCCTATTGCAACAGGCTGCGCAGCATCCAGGCGTTCTTTTCGTGGATGTCCAGGCGCGCGGTAAGCAGATCGACCGTAGGCTGGTCGTCGGCCGCATCCGCTTTTTTAAGCGCCGCGCGGGCGGTCTTGGCGACGGCCTCGTTGTTTTTGACCAGGATGCGGATCATTTCTTCGGCATCGGGCACCGACGCGGGTTCCTTGATGGAGGCCAGCCTGGCATATTCGCTGTAGGTGCCCGGCGCGTAATGGCCCAGGGCGCGTATGCGCTCGGCAATGGCATCCAGAGCCTGCCATTCCTCGGTGTATTGCGTCATGAACATTTGATGCAAGGTGCTGAACAGCGGCCCGGTGACGTTCCAATGGAAGTTGTGGGTGGTGAGATACAGGGTATAGGAATCAGCCAGCATCTTCGATAATTCGGTCGCTATCGCCGCGCGATCTTTTTCGGAAATGCCGATATCGATCATGATGCCCTTGCCTGTTTTTACGGATGCCTTAGCCATGTTTGCTCCTGCTGATATGAACGAAAAAGGAGGGTGGACGAGTCGGAGAAGACCGTAACTAGCATACCATGGGCGCAGCCCGGCCAAGCCCGATCCGCGCTGCGCGCGAGGGCCCCGCCGGTACATGCTTGCAGGCTTGCGTCAAACCGGTTGCGGATGCTTCGCGTGTTCGCCGCCGATATATTCCACACCCGGCAGCCGGCTTTGGCGAATCGCGGAAATCAGCGCCTCGATGGCGGTGGGACGCGGATAGCTTTTACGCCATGCCAGCACGACACGCCGGTCGGGAATCGGCTTGACGAACGGAACATAAGCCAGCAGATCGCTTTGCGCGTTATGCACGGAAAGCGAACTGGCCGGCAGTACGGTAATGCCTATGCCTGCCGCCACCATGTGCCGGATGGTTTCAAGCGAAGAGCCCTCGAAGGTACGCTGTATGCCCTCGCTCGAGGCCGAGAAGCGCGACAGCTCGGGACAGACCTCCAGCACCTGGTCGCGAAAGCAATGTCCCGTGCCCAGCAGCAGCATGGTTTCGTTCTTCAGGTCGGAAGAACGGATTTCCTTGAGCTTGGCCCACGGATGGCTCTTGGGCACGGCGACCACGAAAGGTTCGTCGTACAGGGGCTGAACCATCAGCCCCGAATCGGGAATCGGCAAGGCGACGATGGCGCAATCGATTTCCCCCTGGCGCAGCAGCTCCAGCAAGCGTGTCGTGTAGTTTTCCTGCAGAATCAACGGCATCTGGGGA
>JBEBXF010000065.1:0-11576 GCA_040391725.1 Eoetvoesiella caeni
AGGCGTGCTGGCCATGGTCTTCAAGGTGGCCGACGACGAAGGCCAGCTTGTTCTGGACCTCAAGGATTTGCGGGCCATGCTGCAAAATGTGGCCGATCGCGCCGCCGAGCTGCGCACGAAGTACGGGAACGTGTCCTCGGCTTCCATCGGCGCCATACAGCGCAGCCTGCTGCAGCTCGAAACCCAGGGGGCCGACCGGTTTTTCGGCGAGCCCATGCTCAGCGTGCACGACCTGATCCGCTGCGACGAAAAAGGCCAGGGCATGGTCAATATCCTGGCCGCCGACAAGCTCATGCAGGCTCCGCGCCTGTACGCGGTGTTTTTATTGTGGCTGCTGGCCGATTTGTACGAAACCCTGCCCGAGGTCGGCGATCTTGAAAAACCCAAGTTCGTGTTTTTCTTCGACGAGGCGCATTTGCTGTTTTCGGATGCGCCCAAAGCCTTGCAGGAAAAAATCGAGCAAGTCGTGCGCCTCATCCGCTCCAAGGGCGTAGGGGTGTATTTCGTCACGCAGAATCCGCTGGACATTCCCGAGACCGTCCTGGGGCAATTGGGAAATCGTGTGCAGCATGCGCTGCGGGCCTTCACCCCACGCGACCAGAAGGCCGTGAAGACGGCGGCGCAGACCATGCGGCCCAATCCGGGCCTGGATATCGAGGCCGCCATCACCGACCTGGGGGTCGGCGAAGCCCTGGTATCGCTGCTCGACGCAAAAGGGCGGCCGTCGCCGACCGAGAGGGCCTGGGTGCTGGCGCCGGGCAGCCGCATCGGGCCGGCCACCGAAAGCGAGCGTCAGGCGCTGCGCGCGGCCTCGCTGCTGGGCGGCAAGTACGAGCAGGCCGTCGATCGCGAGTCCGCCTACGAAATCCTGCTGAAGCGCGCCGAAGGCGGGGCCGCGCCGGCGGGCAAGGGCGCCGCCCCGGGCGGTCAGGCGCCCGCAACGGCTTCCACGGGCGCGGCGGCCGGCGGGCTGGCGGATGCGGTCAGCGACTTTCTTTTCGGTTCGACCGGACCTCGCGGCGGCCGGCGGGAGGGTGTGGTGCAGCAAGTGGCCAAGAGCATGGTGCGGCGCACGGCAACGCAGTTGCTGCGCGGTGTGCTGGGCTCTTTGGGGCGCCGCTGACCATCCTCCACGGCGTGCGTCGTTCCGGGCAATTCAACATTCGCAGCAATCAGGAGCTCATTGTGACTCAACAAGTAAAGGCCATACGCATCGAGGCCAAGGGCGGGCCCGATGTCTTGAAACTCGTGACGGTGGATTTGCCGTCGCCCGAAAAAAACGAGGTCACCATCCGGCAGAAGGCCGTGGGCCTGAATTTCCTGGATATTTATTTTCGCAGCGGCTTGTACCCGCAGCCATTGCCGCATGGCATAGGCTGCGAGGCTTCCGGCGTGGTGGAGGCGGTGGGCGCCGACGTCCGGCATCTCAAGGTGGGGGATCGCGTGGCATACGGCCTTAGCCCGCTGGGCGCCTATGCCGAAGCCCGCAATATACCGGCCAAGCTCGTGGTCAAGCTGCCCAAGGCCATCAGTTTCGAGGAAGGGGCGGCCATCATGCTCAAGGGACTGACGACCCAGTACCTGCTGCGCCAGACCTATCGCCTGCAGGGCGGCGAAACCATCCTGTTCCATGCCGTCGCGGGCGGCGTGGGGCTGCTTGCCTGCCAGTGGGCCAAGGCGCTGGGCGTCAAGGTCATCGGCACCACCTCCAGCCCCGAAAAAGCGGCCCTGGCCAAGGCCAACGGCGCCTGGGAGGTCATCGACTACACCCGCGAGAACGTGGTCAAGCGCGTGCTGGAACTGACGGCGGGCAACAAGGTTCCCGTCGTGTACGACAGCGTCGGCAAGGACACCTGGCTGACGTCTCTGGACTGCCTTCAGCCGCGCGGCCTGATGGTGAGCTTCGGCAATGCCTCGGGGCCGGTCGAAGGCGTCAACCTGGGCATCCTGGCCACCAAGGGTTCGCTGTACGTAACCCGGCCGACCCTGGCCGATTTCGTGGCGACGCAGGAAAAAATGGCGGCCGCCGCCAAGGAACTGTTCAGCATGATCACCGCCGGGAAGATCAAGGTGCACATCGGCCAGCGCTTCCCCCTGCACGAGGCCGGCAAAGCCCACGCCGCATTGGCGGGGCGCCAGACGCAGGGGGCCACGATTCTGACCGTGGAATAAATCCCGGTAGCCAGCCGGCTCTTCGGCTGGCTACTTGACCCGTATCTCTTTTGCCACCGCGCTGGAGCCGTTCACGCGGCTGCATTGTCCCGCCTGATCGTTCTTGGCGGGCGATACCGGCCCGTACAGCGAATTCTTGTTGTGCACCTTATCCAGCGAGGTGGTCGTCCAGCCGTTCTGCGCGATGGTGATGCGGGTGCCGTCGTTGAAAGTGAAGCTCACATTGCCTTTGCCGGGCGTGCCAAAGCCCTTGACCGCGTAGGCCTGGCGTTCGTCGGCGCTGGGGGCGGCGGCATAGCGTTTCTTGTCGATGCTTCCCCAAATGGTGATTTCCGACCCCAGCCTGGAGCGGGCGAGGGCGGGTATGCGGCAATGATACAGATCCACGAATTTGCGGCCATCGACGGGCTGGGGCCGGGAGGCGGGGCGTTCCTCGGGAGGCTTGGACGTGGTCCTGGCCATCAAGGCGTTTATGCATTGCTTGTAATCTTCGCCCGAACTAGCGGTGGAGCTGTTCAGTTTTTCGGTGCATTTCTGCACTTCGGCGTTGATCTGTTCCCGCGTCAATCTTTCCGCGCACACGTTGGCGGCGAATCCGAAAGCAGTCAGCAGCACCGTAATGCAGGCGGCGGTTTTCATGGCGGCTCCCCTTTTTGTTTTGCATGATCCGGGCGATTGGCTCTGAATGGCATCGGTGCCGGTATTGCGGGCCATGCAGCGAACTATCTGGCTGTTATGAGGGGAATTCTCTTCTTTGCCCTGAACCCTGGGTATAGGATGTTCGGATGATTTCATTTTGCCTTGGGACTGTCCGGCGAGAAAAAAGGCTCCCACGCTGCGCCGCTTGCGCGGCTTGCTACCGCCCAAGGGGGCGCCTTTTCCCTTGGGACGGCCCGGCGGCAAAAAAAAGCCGGCTGTGATGCCGGCTCCGGATGTTTCAGTCTTCTATGCGGAAGCCGCGCGAGTCGATTTTGACATCCGGCTTGTAATTCACGATTCGCTCGGAAGAGATATGGATTCCCAGCAACTGGGTCACTTCGGTTGGGCTGGTGGTGAAGGCGTGCCACACGCCGGGATGCAATTCCACGGTGTCGCCCTTGTGCAGTACGACAGTCTGTACGCCGTCGACCTCGATCCGGAATTCGGCCGAGCCCTCCAGGATGATGAGGTACTCGATATAAGGATGGCAGTGAAAAGGCACGTCGTAGCCAGGCTGGCAGGTTTGCAGCGCCGACCGGATCGGCGTGTTGCGCTGGGGACCGCCGATCAGCACGCGCAAATCGCTTTGTGAGCCGTACGACACATACTCGGCATCTGCGAGCCGTTTTACATTAAACCCATTCACGTCTTTCTCCTGTTGGATTGGGTGATTTCTGGATATGGAAGTCCATATGCGATTGCACTATTCGTTGAGTAATTTCCACTCGCCATGTTCGACCTGCACCAGCACTCGAGCGCGCTTGTCCACGCCGTAATGGTCGGTTGCGCTCATGTTGTAGACGGCATGAGTGCCCTTGACTTCTTTGTTGCTTTCAATCGCGTTGCGCAAGGCCTGGCGGAACTCGGGCGTGCCCGGCTTGCCGGTTTTCAGGGCAACGGGGATAGCGGCCTGGATGATGAGGCCGGCGTCCCAGGCATAGGCGGCAAAGGCGTTGCGGCTGCCGGCGCCATAGGCTCCTTCGTAGCGTTTGATGAAGTCCATTCCCGTGGCCTTCAAGGGATGATCGGCGGGCAGTTGTTCGGCGACGACCACCGGGCCGGTCGGCGCGATGACGCCTTCGGCGCTCTTGCCGGCAACCCGGATGAAGTCGAGATTGACCACGCCGTGCGTGTGATAGATCTGATGGCGGTAGCCGCGTTCTACCGCTGCTATCTGGGCGATGGCGGCGGGTGATCCGGAGGCCCCCACGAAAATGGCGTCCGGCTGGGATGTGACGACCTTGAGGGCTTGTGAGTTCACCGACGTGTCGTTTCTCGTGTAGCGCTCGTTGGTGGTGACTGTGATGCCCCGGGTCGCTCCGCCGCTCTTGGCGTAGTTGTAGTTCATGTCGCCCCAGGCGTCGGCGAACCCGATATAGCCGAGCTTTTTCACTTTGTGGGCATGCATGTGATCCAGCAGGGCGTCGACCATCAACGGGATCGGCTGCGGCACCGCGAAGGTGTAGGGCAGTTTGGCGGGATCGAGAGGAATAGGGCAGATGGTGATGATCGGAACCTTGACTTCGTTGGCGACGCTGCTTTGCGCAATCGCCACCGGTACGGTGCTCGAGCCAATGATGACGTCGACCTTGTCGTCGGAGATCAGCTTGCGGGCGTTTCGTGCGCCGACGGTCGGGTCGCTGGCATCGTCCAGCATGACGTAGCGGACGGCCTCGCCCGCAACCGTCTTGGGCAAGAGGGGGACCACCTTGGCTATATGCGTGCCTAGCGAGGCGCCGGGCCCGGTGGCGCTTACCGAGATGCCGACCACGACCTCGGCGCATGCCGCCCCCGACCATGCGGCAATCAATACCGCCAAAAGTACTTTTCTCATTTTGTCTCCTTTGTGCATTTCGATGAATGTGCGGCCTGCGCCGCGGGGTATTCGAACTTTGCTTTAATCTAGAATACTAGTGTAGAATACCAAACTAGAATACTAGACTTGAAGGGGTAAAACGTCAATAGAAAGACGAGGCCGTTCAAGTGAAGGAGGAGACAATGCCATTTCAGCTAGAGAACAAGGTTGCACTGATAACCGGGGCGGCCAGCGGGATAGGGCTTTCGGTCGCCCGGAGTTTCCTGGCCGAAGGAGCGAGGGTCGTAGCGTTCGACCGCGTTCCCGGGGTTCTGGAAAACGAATTTCCTGGGGGCGAAGTGGTTTGTTGCGCCGGCGATGTTCGTTCGCTTGCCGACAACCGGCGCGCCGTCGAATTGGCGGAAAGCCGCTACGGCAGGCTGGATGTGCTGGTCGCCAATGCCGGTATCTACGACAACCGCAGGCCGTTCTTGTCTTTTTCGGACGTCGAGCTTGACGCCGCCTTCGACGAGCTCTTTGCCGTCAATGTCAAGGGGTATATGCTTGCCGCGCGCGCGGCGGCCGACAGTCTGGCCCGTAACCGGGGGGCCATCATCTTTACCAGCTCCATATCCGGCACTCATGCCGGCTTTGGCGGAGCGCTTTACGTTTCAGCCAAACATGCCATCAATGGCCTGACCAAGCAGTTGGCCTTGGAGCTCGCGCCGCGGGTGCGGGTAAACGCCGTCGCGCCGGGCTATGCGCCCACCGGCTTGCGTGGGCTGGAAAGCCTTGGCCAGGACAAGAACCCCGTCAGCCCCGCACCTGAAAATCTGCCTTTGCAGGCCATCGCGACCCCGGACGACTACGCTTCGGCTTATGTCTTTCTTGCTTCGGAGGCGGCTGCGCGCATGGCGACGGGAAGCATTTTGGCGCTCGACGGTGGAACCGCCATTCGCGGCCCTCGGGTTTAGGCGCGGGCGCCCGGAACATCATCTTCGTTGGAGAAAAAAGAATGAGTGACCCCAATCTCTTGAGCACATCGTGCGATGCCGCCTCGACGCCTCTACCGCCTCTCATCGACGCGGATGCCGCGTTGGGGGCGTATCGGGCCGGAGACCTCATGGCTCCCGACGGGTCTTCCGTCGACCGCCGAATTTTCGTCGACGAAAGCCTTTATCGCCTGGAGCAAGAGCGGATTTTTGCAAAATGCTGGCTATATCTTGGCCATGAAAGCGCTCTGCCGACAAACGGGTCCTTCATTACGACCACCATGGGCGAGGATCCGGTCATTGTCGTGCGCGACAAGACTGGCCGCCTGAGGGTATACCTCAATAGCTGCAGCCATCGCGGCGCCAAGGTGTGCCGAGTGGATTCCGGCGTGGCGACGATGTTCAAGTGTCCCTACCATGCGTGGGCTTTCAACACCGAAGGCGAGCTGGCGTCCGTACCGCGCATGGGGTCGGTCTACGGCGACAAGCTCGACCGCGGCCAACTCGGCTTGCGGGAGGCGCCCCATGTCGACAGCTTCGGCGGAATGATTTTCGCGAGCTGGGATCCGCAGGCGCCGACCTTGCGCGAATACCTGGGCGATATGGCGTTCTACCTGGAACTGATGTTGAATCGTATGGATGGCGGCACGGAACTGATTGGCGGCGTTCATCAATGGACCATCAACGTGAACTGGAAGATACCGTCGGAGAATTTCGCCGGCGACCATTATCACGTTTCTTCCACGCACGGCGCCGGCGTGGAAATGGGTTACCGGAGCAGGCTGAGCAATGATGGCTATTGCATTCAGACCGGCAATGGCCATTCCATTGGCAGCGAGCGCGGGGGCGCGCAGCAGGGCACGGCCGTCAAGACCGACTACGACGCCTTCATGGCGCAGATGCGCAGCGAACTGGTGGCCAAATATGGCGAATCCGCCTCGGCCTTCGTGCCGATAGGCGTGGGCACGATTTTTCCCAATATGTCTTTCATGGATACGGCGCGTTTCCGTACCTTCCGCGTGTGGCATCCGCGCGGCGTGGGCAAGATCGAGGTGCATTCCTGGTGTCTGGTCGACAAGGCCATGCCGCCCGCGCTCAAAGCGGCGGTTCGCAAGCAATATTCCCTTGCCTTCGGTCCCGGGGGTATTTTTGAGCAGGACGACGGCGATGTCTGGCAGAGCGTCCAGGATAATTTGCGCGGCCATATCGGGCGGCAGGGAAGATTCAATTACCAGATGGGAGTAGGCCGCGAAGCGCCGACTTCGTCTCGTTATGGGCCGCCTTTTCCGGGCAGCACGAGCGATATCCTGATGACCGAAGCCAACCAGCGGGCGTTCTACCGGCACTATGCCTCGCAAATGATCGACCCCGACCGCAAGCCATGAACGCAGGAAGAACCATGACCGACGCATTGAATACCCAATTATGGACGGCGGTGGAAAATTTCTATCGTCGCGAAACCTTGCTCCTGCAGGATCGTCGCTACCGGGACTGGCTGGAGCTCATGGATGACCAGATCAGTTATCGGGTTCCCGTTACGACCTCCACGCTGGATGGGCTGGTAAGCAGCGAGGACGAGCTCGGCTACTACGACGAGAACCTGGAGCTGCTCAGGGCGCGTGTCGCCAAGCTGGAAAGCAAGCTGTCGTGGGTGGAGCAGCCTCCATCGCGATTGCGCTATTTCGTTCAGGTGGTTGACATTGCCGCACAGGATGACGGGCTGATCGTTGCTCGAAGCAACCTTCTGCTTCTGCAGTACCGCTGGAACATGGAACAGCAATTCAGCGGCGGGCGCACCGACTTGCTGGCGCCCCAGGATGGCGAGCACAGTTTTCGCCTGCTGAACCGGCGGGTTGTTCTTGATAGGCAGGCGCTCGGAAACCAGGGCTTGAGCGTATTTTTCTGAAACAGGATGCCCGATGATTGCCGCCGCTACCGTCCATTTCCCTTACATGACCGCCTGGCCCGAGCAGGCGGGACCCGAGCACCGCGACGAGACGCATCGAGGCTTTGCGCGCATCGGCAAGGCTTTCGCCGATGCGGATGTGGAGACGCTTATCGTGTTCACCAGCGAGCACATCGTGAACCTCCAGCCGCGGATGGCGCCGGCTTTCATCATCGGGACGGGCGCCGTGCACGCTTCTTTTCCCGAGCCGCAGTTCAGGCTCGAGCCTGTGGCGAGGCCGGGCGACCCGGAGCTGGCATGCGCTCTTGCAGAATGCCTTTATGCGAATGGCCTGGATCCCGCCCATTCCAGCGAGCTTCGGCTGGATCACGGCACGACTTTGCCCTTGCAGCAACTGAGGGTCTCCGCCGACGTCCGCATCGTGCCCATCATCATCAATACCTTGTTTCCTCCGTTGCCGACGTTGCGGCGGTGCAGGGAGCTTGGGGCCGCGGTTGCCGCCGCCTTGCGGCAAAACGGCATGGGGCGGCGCGTGGGGATGCTTGCCACCGGAGGCATTTCACATGCGGTCGGCCAGCCGGGCATGGATCGCAACGATCCGCAGTTCGATGCGGAGTTCGTCGCCGCTCTCGTCGCGGGCGACCTGGACAAGGCCTGCGCATATCCGGACAGCGCGCTCGATGCCCGCGGCAATGGCACGCACGAGATCCGCAGTTGGATCGCGGCCGCGGCGGCCATGGGCAGCAGCCGCGCCGAGGTCGTCACGGCCATTCCCTATGTGCCGGGGTGGTACACAGGCGTGTATCAGATGCTGTGGGAGTCTTTATGAGAGAAAGCACGGTCACCCAATTTCTGATCGACATCACGCGCGGCCATTTGAAAGAGGCCTATGAAAAAAGCAGCGAAGACGTGATCGCCGCGGCATCATTGCCGGATGCCTTGCGCGCCGCCGTGCGCGAGCGGGATATCGGCGCTTTGTGGCTGGCAGGGGTTTCTCCCATGGCTCTGCTCTATTTTTCGCGCGCCGCGGGGTGGTCCATGGAGCGCTACTACGCATGCATAACCGAAGCCGAACTCAGGAAAGCGGATCGAGCCAGTTCCGTTCCAGAAGCTCGGCGCGAGCCTCCACAAAAGAATCGATAGAGCGTTCCACATGACTGCTTATCAGGCGCCGCGCTTTCTTGGGGTCGTGCTGTTCAAGAGCATCGACGAGCTCGGAGTGCTCCCTCGCGACGTTTTCGTCGCGCAGCGAGGTGAGGCGCGCGCCGCTGGCGATCAAATACATTTTTCCCCGTACGCTCATCAGTTCCTGGCGGATCTGATGCAGGTTGGCCATTTCGGCCATCCGGATATGGAAGGCTTCGTCGATGGTGTACATGTCCTCCCGGCTTTCTCCCGCACCATTCAGAATGGCGCGCAGCTCCTTGATGTCGTCGGCCGTTGCCGTCTTGCACAGGCGATCGACCACGATTTGCTCCAGAGCGACCCGGAGGAGGCGGATTTCGCTGATGGCGGCTTCGTCCAGGTCGATGAGGCGGTAGCCGCGCTTGGGAACGATTTCCACCACGCCGTCGCGATACAGGTTCAGCAAGGCTTCGCGAACCGGAGTGCGGGAAACGCCAAGCGATTCGGCGAGAGTGCTTTCGGAAAAGAACTGGCCTCTGGGAATCTTGCCGTCGCGAATAGCGCGGCGGATGGCTTTGTAGCCTTGCTGGGCGAGGGATTCGGAGCGGACCAGGCTATTGAGCTTTGACATTGCAGGTTTGGGTTACTAGAGAAAGTCTTGTGGTTGCGCGTAGTATGTCACATTCTACGCATCCATGAGACGTTGCAGAGGAAATTCATGGATCTTGGATTGAAAGATAAAGTCGCCCTGGTTACCGGGGCCTCGCGGGGGCTGGGGCGAGCCGCGGTCAACGCATTGGCGGCCGAGGGCGCCAACGTGCTCGTCGTTGCGCGCCCCAGCGCGGAACTGGACGAGATCGAATCGACCTACTCTGGCCGCTGCAAGGTGGTGGCCGGCGACCTGAGGGATCCGGCATTGCCGCAAATAGCGGTCGAGGCCGCGCTGGAGCAATTCGGGCGCCTGGACGTGGCCATCGTCAATACACCCGGGCCGCCCGCGCTGCTGCCCATGCAGGCCAGCGATGCGGACTTCGCCTCTGCCTTCGAATCCACATTCTATCCAGCGGTGAGGCTGGTGCGAGGCGCCAGCGCGGCCATGCAAAAGGGCAAATGGGGCCGCATCGTCATCATTTCCTCGACCAGCGTCAAAGCGCCCAAGCCGTTTCTTTGCCTGTCGGCGGCCGCGCGTAGCGCTTTGTGGGCTTGGGCCAAGAGCGCTGCGCCCAAGCTTTACGAGAGCGGAATCACGATCAATGTGGTCTTCGCCGGCCCGCACGAAACCGGCCGCGCACTCGAGCTGGGAGTCAAGGATCGCGTGATCGGCCGGCCAGATGATTTCGGGCATTTTGTGGTTTCTTTGTGCGGCGAAGCGACCAGCTATATCACGGGCACGGGATTCCTGGTCGACGGCGGCGAACTGACGGGTATTTGAACATGACGAAACTTCATGTCCTGCAAGCAGGGCGCGGGCCGCGGCTTCTTTTGCTGCACGGCATCGGCGCGAGCGCGACGACCTGGGACAAACAAATGGCAAGGCTGGGCACGGATTTCACCTGCCTTGCGCCTGATTTGCCGGGTTATGGGGATTCGCCGCCTCCCGCCGGCGCGGGGCTGGCGCCCATCCTCGATGCTGTGGCGGATGTGCTGGACGAAGAGCCTGCGCATGTGCTTGGCGTTTCGTTCGGAGCCCTGCTCGCGCTTGCCCTGGCCCATTATCATCCTCGATTGGTGCGTTCGCTGACGCTCGCGGATGCGACCTTTGGCCGGGCCTGTTTGGCCGATCGCGAACGGGAGAAATGGCTGCAAGGACGGTTTGACCTGTCGCAAAACCTTCAAGCGATAAGCATGCAGAGGGCCGCCGAGATTGCGGCCCCGGGCGCATCGACGCAAGTCGTCGAGGAAATTGCACGGCATATGCGCCGCGCACGTCCCGATGGGTATATGGCGGTCGCCAGAACTATTGCCGCTACGGACGCCAAGCCCTGGCTTGCGTCGATTGAAGCGCCGGCGCTTGTCCTATGCGGCGAGGATGACCAAGTAACCGGAGCCGCTGTCTCGCAAACCCTGGCGGATTCATTATCGTGCGCGAGCCTGCATACCATACCGAATGCGGGGCATGCCCCGCATATCGAACAGCCCGACGAGTTCGCCCGGGTCGTGCGGGAGTTTCTTCGAGGCCAGGAGCGTCAGTCTTCCTGGTGATAGCGCCGCACGCGTTCGACTTCGTTTTTCGAGCCCAGCACCACGCCGATGCGCTGGTGCAGGGCCGAGGGCTGGGCGTCCAGGATGCGTTGATCGCCGTCGATGGAGGCGCCGCCGGCCTGTTCGACGATGAAGCTCATGGGGTTGGCTTCGTACATGAGACGCAGCTTGCCTTTTTTGCCCGAGGCGCGCTGGTCGCGCGGGTACATGAAGATGCCGCCGCGCGTCATGATGCGATGCACGTCGGCCACCATGGAGGCGATCCAGCGCATGTTGTAGTTCTTGCCCAGGGGGCCGGTTTCGCCGGCCAGGCAGTCGTCGATGTAGCGCTTGACCGGCTCTTCCCAGTGCCGCATATTGGACATATTGATGGCGAATTCGCTGGTGTCCTCGGGGATGGTCATGTTGTCGGTGGTCATGACCCAGGTGCCCATTTCGCGATCCAGCGTAAAGCCCGCCACGCCCGAACCCACGGTTAGAACCAGCATGCTTTGCGGCCCATAGACAGCATAGCCGGCGGCCACTTGCTGCGTGCCGGGCTGCAGGAAATCGGCTTCTTCGATTTCACGTGTCTTGGCGGTTTCGGGCGCGCGCAATACCGAGAAGATGGTGCCGATGGAAACATTGACATCGATGTTCGAGGAGCCGTCCAGGGGGTCGAACAGCAGCAGGTAGCCGCTCTTGG
>JBEBXF010000066.1:0-11564 GCA_040391725.1 Eoetvoesiella caeni
ATTCAAGCCCAACGTCAGCGGCACAGGAAGCGTCAACCAGCTCAGCGGCACAACCGTCCTGACCGGAGCGAATACCTATACCGGGGGGACGGACATTCGGGGTGGCAGGCTGGTGGTCGATGGCTCGATCGTCTCGGCCTCGGTTGTGCATGGAGGCGGCACGCTCGCCGGTAACGGCACGGTCGGTCCGGTGACCGTCAAATCCGGCGGCACGCTTTCGCCCGGCAACTCGATCGGCACGCTCACCGTCAACGGCGATCTCGTCGTCGATGGCGGTGCCCACTATTTGATCGAGACCGATCCGGCTGGCACGGCCTCCGATCTCGTCCATGTCACCGGCACGGCGACCCTGGGCGGTGGTTCGGTCAGTAATGCCGGCGGCTACAATCTGAGGTCGACCTATACCATCTTGACCGCCGACCAGGGTCTGTCGGGCAGCTTCTCGAACGTGACGTCGAATTTCGCGTTCCTCGATCCGACGCTTACTTATGACGCCAATAACGTCTACCTGAATCTCAAGCGCAACGACGTGAAGTTCGTTGATGTCGGCATGACCCGCAACCAGATCGCCACGGGCGGCGGACTCGATGGTATCGGCCTCAATGCCGGCGATCCTCTTTATGACGCGTTTGTGCAGTTGCCCGGCGACAAGCCGCTGATCCGCGGTGCGCTCGACCAAATTTCAGGAGAGATCCACGCCAGCGTCAAGAGCGCTCTGATCGAGGACAGCCGCTTCGTCCGCGAGGCGGTCGTGGGCCGTCTGCGCGCCGCTTGTGACGATGTAGATTCAACTACGGCAGCCGGAGTGTCCACTTTGAACAGCTGCCACGCGGTGTGGGGCTATGGCTTCGGCGCCTGGGGCTCGACCGACAGCGACGGCAATGTGGCGAAGCTCACGCATTCGACAGGCGGTTTCCTGATTGGCGCCGATACCATCGTCCTCGACACCTGGCGTGTCGGCGCGCTGGCCGACTACAGCCGCACTGACTTCGATGCGGACGATCGCTACGCCTCGGGTTCGAGCGATAACTACCATCTTGGCCTGTATGGCGGTACCGGTTGGGGCAAGCTCGGCTTCCGGTCGGGCCTTGCCTATAGCTGGAACGATACCGACACCTCCCGTTCGGTGGATTTCCCTGGTTTCAGCGACAGGCTCAAGGGGGGCTATCGTTCCGGCACCTTCCAGGTTTTTGGCGATCTCGGCTATCGTATCGACACGAGCATCGCTTCGTTCGAGCCTTTTGCCAGCCTTGCCTATGTCAACCTGAACACCGGCAGCTTCACCGAGCAGGGCGGGGCCGCGGCATTGCATGCCAACAGCCAGAACACGAACGTCATCTTCGCCACGCTGGGGCTGCGTGCTTCGACCCGTTTTGAGGTGGGCGGCATGGCGGCGACCGCGCACGGCTCGCTGGGCTGGCAGCACGCGTTCGGCGACACCACGCCCTTGTCCACGCATGCCTTCGCCGCCAGCAATGCCTTCACTGTTGCGGGGGTCCCGATCGCCCAGGATGCGGCGCTTGTTGAGGCAGGTTTTGAAGTCAACCTCACGCGGTTCGCGACGCTGGGAGTCTTCTATAACGGGCGGATCGCTTCTTCCTCGCGGCAGAATGGCGTCAAGGCCAATCTCAACGTCAGGTTCTGAACGATCGGGGAGGGGGGGGGGAGATGTCAACGCGGCCACGCGCGTCGAAGCCCGCAAGAAATATGGAGGCGCAACTCGGAATCGAACCGGGGTACACGGATTTGCAATCCGCTGCATAACCACTCTGCCATTGCGCCAATACTTGATTGGACTACGATAAGCCCAACAAGCTAAGCCCGCCATTCTACACTAAAAGGGGCGTTCCCGCCTATTGGCCGCGGTTCGGCTTCTATTTCGGCCAGGCGCCGTCGTGGATCGGGGGCGTTTTGGTGCTTGGCCGGCGATTGTGATAAATTCATTGCGCAGCGTTTTGGCAATGGTGCCAGGGCGCCGCAAACGTTCTCAGGGCGGGGCGCAATTCCCCACCGGCGGTAATGGCGTGCAATGCGCCTAGTCCGCGAGCGCTTGCCGGGAGGGCCGTGTGTGCGGCTTGCCGGCAGGGTCAGCAGATCCGGTGCGATTCCGGAACCGACGGTCATAGTCCGGATAAAGAGAGAGCGGGATACTGCAGGAGCTTTGCCGAAACCGGTGGCTGTGCAGCGTGCATGGGCGGAACTTTCCGTTTCATGGCCGGCTGCATTGCCACGCTTTCCAAGCCCGATCATGGCGCGGGGTTTCCCCGCCTTGCCGGTTCCCATCTATTCTGCATGCCCTGTTTTTCCTATTGAAAACAGGAGTGGTTCAATGCTGCAAAAAACAACGCTTACAACTGTCCCGGTCCAGTCCACAGGACGCATCGCTTTCGTTCAGGCCTCCTGGCATCGCGATATCGTCGATCAGTGCCGCGAGTCTTTCATTCTCGAGATGGCTGGCTTGGGCTATGCGGAATCCGATATCGATTTTTTCGAGGTTGCCGGCGCCTTCGAGATCCCGCTGCATGCGAAGCTGCTGGCGGGCAGCGGGCGGTATATGGCCGTCGTGGCGGCCGGCCTGGTCGTGGATGGCGGGATTTATCGCCATGAGTTCGTCGCCCAGGCCGTCATATCGGGGCTGATGGAAGTTCAACTGGCTACGGGGGTTCCCGTGATTTCAGCGGTGCTGACACCCCATCATTTCCACGCGGGGCAAGAACACCAGAAGTTTTTCCTCGAGCATTTCCGCGTCAAGGGCGCCGAAGCGGCCAGGGCTTGCGCTTCGACGGCGCGCGCGGTTCATGCTTTGCGTGCCGGACTTGGTTCGGAGCAGGCCGCAAGCCGGCTTTAGCCCTTGTGTTCCGCCCGCTTGCCTGGGGCATGCCTTTGCCTATTACACTATCCGCGCCATCGTTCTATTTTTTCCCGACATGACCATCACCATCAACGAAGACCTGCGCGCTTATATCGATCCCTTGACCGAGGACGAGTTCGCGGCACTGGAAAGCAGTCTGCTGTCGGAGGGGTGTCGCGATGCGCTGGTGCTGTGGGGCGACCTGCTGGTGGATGGGCATAATCGCTACGTCATTTGCCGCAAGCATGGCATTGCGTTCAATACGGTCCAGAACACGTCTTTCCGTTCGATGGAGGACGTGCATCTGTGGATGATCGACAATCATCTAGGAAGGCGCAGTGTCTCGGACTTCCAGCGTGGTGTGCTTGCGTTGCGCAAGAAGGAAATCATGGCCGCGCGCCAGGCCCAGGTTCGAGCAAAAGAGGCGGCCGTCGAGCTTGCCGGCGCCGAATCGGCTGCTCAAAGCAGGTCCCAGCCTGAACCGCCCTGGACGCGCGAAGCTGTTGCACGCGCAGCCCGCGTCAGCAGCGCCACGCTGGGGCAGATTGAAAAAATCCAGAAGACGGCGGCGCCTGAGTTGGTCGGCGCGGTGAAGTCGGGCGTGATCTCCATCAATGCCGCGGCCGCGGTCGCTTCTTTGCCCAGCGAAAAGCAGGTGGCGGCAGTGGCCGGCGGCAAGAGGGAACTGCGCGAGGCGGCGCGGCAGGTGCGCGAGGCCAGAATGCCGCCGAAGCCTCGGCTCGAGCCCTTGCCCGGCGATGCCACACCCGATCAAATCGAGATTCACCGCCTGATGCAGTTAGTCGACACGCTTACCGAAGAACGCGATCAGTTGAAAAAGAAGGTGCAGCGCTTAACCATTGCCCTCGCGGAGGAGCGCGGTAAACAGCACGCTCCATAAAGCCACTGAGTGCTTGGGGGGGCATGCAGCGGCCGTACAGCCGCCGCTCTGACAGGCTGGATCAGTCCTGGCGGCTGGTGACTTCGACCAGGTGGTAGCCGAACTGGGTTTTGACCGGGCCTTGCACGACGTTGACCGGCGCGCTGAATACGACGGTGTCGAATTCCTTGACCATTTGGCCGGGGCCGAACGAGCCCAGGTTGCCGCCGTCGCGGCCGGAGGGGCAACTGGAATGTTCTTTGGCGACTTGCGCAAAGTCGGCGCCGTTTTCAATGGCGGTTTTCAGTTCGTTGCATTGTTCTTCGGTGGAAACCAGGATGTGGCGTGCTGTGGCTTGGGTCATGAGTAGTGTTCCTTTTTGATGAAGCAAAGAGAATACCTTAATTGATGGATGGGCGTGTTTCGGCCATGGTCCGTCTTTGCTTGGTCAGAGCAATCCAGTCAGGGGTCCTGGAAGCATGGGCGGCGGAAACCGCCAACGCTCCTAGGCGATTTTGCTGATGGCCTTTGCCAGGTAGTCCACGGTTCGTTCGATGTGATGAAGCTTGTCCAGGCCGAACAGCCCGATGCGGAAGGTCTTGAAACCCTCGGGTTCGTCGCATTGCAGCGGTACGCCGGCGGCGGCCTGCACGCCCGCCTGCGCGAATTTCTTGGTGGAGTGTATGCCGTCGTCATTGGTGTAGCTGACCACCACCCCCGGAGCCTGGAAGCCTTCGGCGGCCACGCTTTTGAATCCCCTTTTGGTCAGCATCGCCCGTACCTTGGCGCCCAGTTCCCGCTGGGCGTCGCGCAGCTTGCCGAAGCCCTCGGCCTCCATGTCGAGCATGGTTTTATGTAGCGCGGTAAGGGCGTCGGTGGGCATGGTGGCATGGTAGGCATGGCCGCCTTGCTCGTAAGCCTGCATGATTTGCAGCCATTTGCGCAGGTCGCAGGCAAAGCTGGTGCTTGTCGTGGCGTCGATTTGCTTGCGGGCCTGGGCGCCAAGCATGACCAGGGCGCAGCAAGCCGGGCCGCTCCAGCCCTTTTGCGGTGCGCTGATCAGCACGTCCACGCCGGTTTCCTTCATGTCCACCCAGATGGTGCCGGAGGCAATGCAGTCCAGCACGAAGAGGCCGCCGTGCTCGTGCACCGCTTCGGCCACCTTGCGGATATAGTCGTCCGGCAGCAGAATGCCGGACGCGGTTTCGACGTGGGGCGCGAACACCATGTCGGGCTTTTCGGACTTGATCGTGGCAAGCACTTCATCCAGCGGCGGCGGCGCGAAGGCGGCCTGGGGGCCGTTGGCCACCGGGCGCGCCTTGAGCACGGTCGTGCTGGCGGGAATGCTGCCCATGTCGAAGATCTGGCTCCAGCGGAAGCTGAACCAGCCGTTGCGGATGACCAGGCATTTTTTATTCGTGGCGAACTGCCGCGCCACCGCCTCCATGCCGAACGTGCCGCTGCCGGGAACGATGATGGCCGCTTCGGCGTTGTAGACTTGCTTCAGTATGCGGGAGATGCCCCGCATGACGCCTTGAAAGGCGCCGGACATATGATTGATGGCGCGGTCGGTGTAAACCACCGAATATTCCAGCAAGCCGTCGGGGTCGACATTGGGCAATAAGCTTGGCACGTTTGTCTCCAGGAAGAAAGGGCGGGCTTCATTTTATGCCCTGAGGAAAGCAAGGGCGAAATCCGCTTATTCCGGCTTGTTGCCGCTTTCCGTCGAAGCCAGCGATCCGTTTTCGGCGATCCGCTGGTAAGTGCGCTCCAAATGCTCGTCGGTCAGTTCGCAGAGGAGTTCGTAGTTGCGGGCGATGGCCGCCTTTTGCATGGCGACGTGTTCATTGTGCACATTGCGAGTGGGCGAGGTCAGCGACAGGCAGATCTGCCGATAACGTTGCAGGTACAGGTAGACCGTGCGTCGAAAATGCAGCAGGCAGGGGGCATCGCAGGCCGAAACCAGGGCCTCGTGAAATTCCTGGTTCAAAAGCTCCCAGCCATCGATCGCCGATAGATCCCCTCCTTGAATGCGTTCGTGCAGGCGGCCAAGCTTGTAGACCGCTGAGACGACATCCGCTTCCCATTGTTCGTCGCCATTTTTCAAGGATTGCCGTAGCGCCTCTTTTTCCAGCAGTTTGCGCAGGTCGGTCAGGTCGCGCAGTTCTTTCAATGAAATCGGCGCGACGGCGAAACCCCGCCTGTCCATGCTGACGACCAGTCTTTCCGAAACCAGGCGGGACAGCGCTTCCCTGAGCGGCGTGGCTCCGATGCCATACGCGGTTCGCAGCAAGGCAATGCGCAGGCGCGTATTGGGCGCCAGTTTTCCCGCGATGATGTCGGCGCGAATACGTTGCCAAGCTATGCCGGCCAAGTCGCCATTGCCTGCCGGGTTTGGCGTTTCCGTGGGAAGTGCGAGGAGTTGGGCGTGTTTGAACATGATTGATCCCCGATATGCCAAAGCAAAATTTCTATTTTTTATCGATAAAGCTATTGACTACATATAAATTAGCTCGTAGCATTATATAACTAAATTTTTATCGATAAAAAATACATACATCGATAAATTTGCATAAGGAGGCAGGCATGGCAGACACGACGACGCCCGCGGATTCGCTTGAACGGTTGCACGAGGATCTGGAGGCGGCCAACATGGCGCCGACCTGGAAGTACATTTCGTCTTTCATTTCAAAATCCCCGCGGGTCAGCTACCGGCCCTGGTTATGGAAATGGGATGCGGTCATTCCGCTGCTCATGCGTTCCGGAGAATTGATCACCCCCGACCGGGGGGCGGAGCGGCGATCCATGGAGCACGTCAATCCCGATCTCAAGTTTTCGTACAGTGCCAGCCACACCATAGCCACCGCATTCCAGCTTGTGCGCGCCGGCGAGCGGGCGCCCGCCCATCGCCATGCTGCCGGCGCCATACGGTTCGCCGCCCGCAGCAAGGGCGGGGCGGTCTATACCAAGGTCCAGGGCGAGCGTCTCATGATGGAGGAAAACGATCTCCTCCTGACGCCATCGGGCATGTGGCATGAACATGCCAACGAAACCGCGCATGACATCGTCTGGCTCGATGTGCTGGATTTTCCCCTGGTCAATTTATTGCAGGCAAGCATGTTCCAGCCTGGCGAGGGCCTGGTGGCGCCCGATCGTCCGGACGGCTTTTCCAATGAGCGCCTGGGCCTGTTTCGGCCGCCGGCGGAGTTTCCCTACCCGGAAGCCCACCCTGTTCTGCGCTATCCCTGGACGCAAATGCGGGAAGCGTTGCATTCCATGGGCAAGGATGCCGAGGACAGGCACGAAGGCGTGCTTCTCGAATATGTGAATCCTCTGACCTCGGGGCCGACGCTTCCCACGCTTTCGTGCCGGGCGCAGCTGCTGCGCGGCGGAACGCACACCACGGCGCGACGCTCGACTTCCAGCACCGTGTATTTCGTCATCGGCGGCGAGGGGGCGACGGTCATCGATGGCGTCACGTTCACCTGGGGGCGAGGCGATGTCTTTGTCGTTCCCCCTTGGTCCTGGCATGAGCACGCAGCCGGCAGTGGCGATGCTTATTTGTTTTCCGCGACGGACAAGCCGGTGATGCAGGCGCTTGGGTTGTTCCACAGTGAATCCTTTGCGGAGAACGGCGGCCGCCAGGCTGTGCTCTCCAGCTTCCAGGCCTGAGCGGATTTTTTCGGTTTCGGCGCGCATGGCGCGGTATTCCAAGAGTTTTTCAAGGAGATGTAATGAAGATGCAAAGCGTTAAGGCCCCCACCGTCAAAGAGCCAAAGCCGGGGGCATGGACCAACGCAAAAATCTTTGGCAATCAGTTCTTTATTTCGGGCATGACGGCGCATGACCTGGAAGGCAATGTGATGGGCGGCGAAAGCATGTATGAACAGGCCAAGGCCACATTCCAGAAAATCCACGATTTGACGCTGGCCGCCGGCGCGAAGATGAACGACATCATCGAGCTCAATATCTTCGTGACCGACATACGTGAACGAGAGGAAGTCTGGCGCGCCCGCAGGGAATACTTCACCGGCGATTTCCCGTGCTGCACGCTGGTGGAGGTGAAAGGCCTGGCCATCCCCGCATTGAAAGTGGAGATCAAGGCCATGGGTTTTGTCGGAGCCGGCGCCCAATAGCGCGCCAATGCAGGATGACAACCGCCCGGCCGCGGGGCAATCCGCGGCACGGGCTTCTAGCCGAAGCAAACAGGAAAAAGGAGACACAATGAAAACGAGCTTTATTGCGGCGCTACTCGCGTCTTGCCTATGCATAGCGCCCACACTGGCCGATGCCAAGATCAAGGTCGGTTTCATCACGACCACGTCGGGCCCCAGCGGTATTGTCGGCAAGCATATGAAGGACGGGGCCGATCTGGCCCTGGAAAACCTTGGCGGCAAACTTGGGGGGGTCGATGCCCAGATCATCTATGGCGATGCGCAATACAAGCCGGACGTCGGCCGCCAGCTTGCCGAGCAAATGCTCAAGCAGGACAAGGTCGACTTCATCACCGGCGTCATCCTGTCGAGCACGCTGCTGGCCGTCTACCAGCCTGTGATCAAGTCGGGCAATATCCTTATCAGCGCGAATGCGGGGCCCAGCCAGATCGCGGGCAAGATGTGCGCTCCCAACTTCTTCACGACTTCGTGGCAGAACGATCAGACCCCCGAGGCCATGGGCAAGTACATGAACGACAAGAAGATAACGGATGTCTATGTCATGGCCCCCAATTACGCGGCCGGCAAGGATATGGTGGCCGGCTTCAAGCGCTACTTCAAGGGCAAGATCATCAACGAGGTCTATACGACTTTCGGGCAGGCCGACTACCAGGCCGAGCTGAGCCAGCTCAAGGCGGCGAAGCCCAAGGCTGTTTTCGTGTTCTATTCCGGCGGAATGGGCATTCAGTTCTTCAAGCAGTACGCGCAGGCCGGCCTGCGCGACATACCGCTGTATTCCGTGTTCGGCGCCGACGAAACCACGCTTCCGGCAATCGGCGACGCGGCGGTTGGAAACTACGAGGCGGGATTCTGGAACTACGACCTGGATTTCCCCGCCAACCGTAAATTCGTCGATGCCTTCCGCAAAAAATACGGCTACATCCCTTCGTACTATGCGGCCCAAAGCTATGACGCGATCAATCTCATCAATAGCGCGGTCAAGGCCGTGCATGGCAACGTCAAGGACAAGAAGGGAATGATTGCCGCCATGGAAAAGGCGGATTTCGATTCCGTGCGCGGGCCGTTCCATTACAACACCAACCATTTCCCCATTCAGAATTTCTATTTGTTCCAGGTGGTCAAGGATGGCCAGGGCAATCTGGTGCGCAAGACGGTAGCCACGGTATTCCATGCGCACAAGGATCACTACTACGATCAGTGCGCGATGAAATAGCGTGTGGCAACAGCGGGCCCAGGCTGGTTCTCCGGCGCCCGCCCGAGTAGCCGGATCTGGAAAGGGCCCGAAAGTCCCGGCCCTTCTTCCCACAGAAAGCGGCGGCGAAAATTTATCGTGAGAAACGCAATATGGATATGGGTAGTCTGCTGTTCGTGCAGTTGTTAAATGGAATCCAGTACGGCGTGATGCTCTTCTTGATGGCGGCCGGCCTGACCCTGGTATTCGGGATCATGAATCTCATCAACCTGGCTCACGGTTCGCTTTACATGATCGGCGCCTATGTATTCGCATGGTCGCTGGCATCGACGGGTTCGGTCGCGCTGTCGGTGCTGGCCGCGCTCTCCGCGGCGTTCATTATCGGCATGCTCATCGAGCTGGTCATATTCAGGGCGCTTTCCGAGCGGGATCACCTGGATCAGGTGCTGGCGACGTTCGGCCTGATCCTGCTGTTCAACGAAGGATGCCGCATGATCTGGGGCCGTTCCGCCCTGAGCGTGAACCTGCCCGGCTATCTGGCCGGGCAGGTTCGCATTTTTCCAGGCGTGGACTATCCCACTTACCGGCTGACCATCATCGTGGCCGGCTTGCTGGTGGCGCTTCTGCTGCATGTCGTCATCACCAGGACGAAATTGGGCATGTTGATCAGGGCGGGCGCAAGCAACCGGACAATGGTCAATGCGCTGGGCGTCAATATCAAGTGGCTGTACACAATGGTCTTCGGCCTGGGGGCGGTGCTTGCCGCCTTGGCGGGGCTGATGGCCGGCCCGATATTTTCAGTGGAGTCCGGCATGGGCGACAACTTCCTGATCCTGGTGCTGGTGGCGATAGTGATCGGTGGAATCGGTTCGATCAAGGGCGCGTTCATCGCATCGCTCGGCATCGGCGTGGTCGATACGCTGGGACGCTCGTTGCTGAAGCCCGCGCTGGGAAGCCTGGTGTCGGATTCCGCGGCCAACAGCGCGGGACCGGCGATCGCCTCGATGTTGATCTACCTGCTCATGGCGGCAATCCTGTTCGCCCGCCCGCAGGGATTGTTCCCTCCCCGGACCAGGTGAGTGCATGAAAGCGAAAACCCTATTCATCACCGTATTTCTTTTGGCCCTGGCGTTCGTTCCGGTGCTGTCGCGCGTCTTCGACCAGCCGTTCTACATGGACATCGTCACGCGCATTCTTGTTTTCAGCATTGCGGCGGTAAGCCTGGATCTTATCCTGGGCTATGGCGGCATGGTCAGCTTCGGCCATGCCGCCTATCTGGGCGTAGGCGCCTACACGGTAGGCATCCTCAGCTATCACGGCATAACGGACGGGTTCATCCATTTCGCGGCGGCGATCCTGGTCTGCGCGCTGCTGGCGCTGTTGATCGGGCTGGTTTCCCTTAGAACGACCGGCATCCATTTCATCATGATCACGCTTGCATTTGCGCAAATGCTGTACTTCCTGGCCATCAGCGTCGATACGTACGGGGGGGACGACGGCCTGAACATCATGCAGCCCAGCCAGTTTCCGGGACTCGATTTCAGCAAGCCCATTGTGCTCTACTATGTCTCGTTCGCGCTGCTTCTGGCTGTTCTCTGGGCCTTCCACCGTATCGTCAGATCGCGTTTCGGCATGGTCATACGAGGCGCCAAGGTCAATGAGCGCAGGATGACGGCTCTTGGCTATCCCGTATTTCGCTATAAGCTGACAGCCTTCGTGATTGCCGGCTCCGTATGCGGCCTGGCCGGCGCCCTCCTGGCCAATCAAGTGCTGTTCATTTCGCCTTCGGCCATGCACTGGACGCGTTCGGGCGAAATCATGATCATGGTGATTCTTGGAGGCATGGGGTCGCTGTTCGGTTCTGTGGTGGGGACGACCGCGTACCTGCTGCTGGAGCATTGGCTTTCCAATGCCACCGAGCATTGGCAGGCGCTCATGGGGCCTTTCCTGATCCTGGTCGTGCTGTTTGCAAAACAGGGCATCCTCGGAATATTCCGCAACGGGCCGGGCGGCGCGAATGAGGCGTCGGTGCGGCTGTGCATCAAGGACAGGCTTCGTGTGATCCTGGGCAAGAAGGGGGCTGAGTCTCATGTCTGAAGCTTTTTCGATGCCGGCCATTATGGAGCCGGAGGCGCCAAACCCCGTGGACAGCCCGACGATGATTTTGCGGACAGCGGGCCTGTGCAAGCGTTACGGCGGCATGGTGGCCACGGATCACGTGGATCTTGCGGTCGCCGAGGGCGAAGTCCATGCGATCATCGGTCCCAATGGCGCGGGGAAGACAACATTGATTTCCCAACTGTCGGGCGAGCTTCGGCCGGATAGCGGCGGGATTTTTTTCGATGGGCGCGACTTCACGCGCTTGAAGGCTTTCCAGCGGGCCGCTTGCGGGCTGGCCCGGACTTTCCAGATCACCAGTATTTTTTCTGGGTTCACGGTTCTGGACAATGTGGCTTTGGCCGTGCA
>JBEBXF010000067.1:0-11544 GCA_040391725.1 Eoetvoesiella caeni
CTTGATCCGCCTGCACGATAATTTCCGGGTAATCCAGGTGACGCGGATCGCGCAGTATCATCTCTTGCACTTTTTCAAGAATGAACTTGTCTTCGGCATAGCCTTTAGGCACATTCACCCGCATGGCATTCAGGTAATCCTCGCTCAAGTCGATGTCCCATCCCATGAACCATTGGTAACGAAACCTCGTCGGGCTTTCGGGAGTAGTCAGATGCATGACGGAAAACAGCCATCGATCACGCTCTCCCGTCCTTGCGCGTGGATTGCGGATTTCCACGAACCCGCGGTGCACGGCGGGTGAATACGAAGTGCCCCAGTTGCTGCGCTCGGCGGGAAGCTCCATGCCAAGCCCGGTGGGAATGCCATAGACCGCCGGCAATGGTGTGGCCGGAAATTCCTGCCTATAGGTCACTTCTTTGTCCGTTACTTCGACTTTAGGCGGGCGGGTCCAGTCGGCGGCGCCAATACTGGCCGCATGTACATGAGGAATATGCGTCAAGTCGAGGATATTTTCTTTCAGCAACTGATAGTTGGCGTCTATTGTCGAAAAGCCATGCACATAGGACCAGGACGGATCCGACAGCCATCCGGTGTCGAGAGGCAGGGGTGCGTTCGTCGCTTTATCGGCATCACCCATCCAGATCCAGACCAGGCCGTCTTTCTCGATAACTGGATAGGGCTTGACTCTGGCCCGGCTGGGTATGGTCTCTTGAGAGGGAATTTCGACGCACGCACCTTGAGGACAGAATTTAAAACCATGATATGGGCAAACGATATTGTCCCCCTCCACCCTACCTTCGGAAAGCGGCGCCCAGCGGTGCGGGCAGCGGTTATCCAAAGCCGCCACCACACCGTCCTGCTTGCGGTAGAACACCACCGGTTCGTCCAGCAGCCACAACCCCAGCGGCTTATCGTGCTTCACTTCGTCAGATCTTGCAGCAAACCACCAAAGGTTGCGTGGGTAATTGGCCGGCTGTTCGAATGTGTCTGTGCGCGGCGCCAACGGAATGTCCTTGGGGTAGTTCATGTTCTTGTCTCCTGATAGTTGATCGTGCCTGCTCACGCTTTGGCCCAGCGTGACCGCATGCTCGGCTTCCGGCCATAGAGCCGCTTTCTGAACCAAGTCCACAGGTAGAATGCCTTCCGAAAACCATCAAGTAAAATGATTTATATTTATCTTATATATCCATAGTGTGAATATATAGCCATGCGACTGAACCGACTGGATCTGAATCAGCTGATCTGCCTCGACGCCCTGCTGGCCGAGAAAAATGTCAGCCGCGCCGCCGAGCGAGTCAACCTGAGCCAGCCAGCCATGAGTTCGGCACTGGCTCGGCTACGGGACTATTTCGACGATCCTCTGTTGATGCGCATCGGCCGCAGCATGGTGGTGACGACGTTCGCCACGACCTTGATCGAGCCCTTGCGCGACGTTCTGCTGCAAGCTCAAGCCCTTGCCGCCCGCCGGCCCGAGAACGATCCCGCCAAGATACAGCGCGACCTCACACTAGTGGCTTCCGACTACATGACGACCGTGGTTCTGCAGGACATCATGAAACGCGCTGCCACCGAGGCCCCAGGCATTCGCATTAATATCCGCCCCGTCAGCGAGTTCTTCGGAGAACTGCTGGACTCCGGCGAGGTAGAACTTATGGTTTCGTCGACCGCCGCATTTATTGCCGGGCACCCAAGCGAAAAGCTGTTCCATGAGCACTATTCATGCATCGCCTGGTCGGATCACCCAGACATCGGCAACCGGCTTTCCGTCGATCAATACTATGAGCTGGGCCATGTCGCCATCGAGTGGGGCCGGGGACGCATCCTAACCCACGACCAGCAAGCTTCAGACGAGACACATCGCCGTCGCCGCAATGAAGTCACCGTATCGAATTTCAATATGGCGCCAGGTTTTGTCGTCGGCACCCGACGCATCGCCACCCTGCAAACCCGCTTGGCGCATGTCATGGCAAAGCAATGGCCAATAAAAATACTGCCCTGCCCCATCGATATCCCACCCATCGAAATCGGCATGCAATGGAACAAGCACCTTAGCGATGACATCGCCCTGTTATGGTTCCGGCAACTACTACGTGACATTGCCAAGGATCTATCCAGAAACTCCCAGCGGAAAAGACATGGATTGGACAGCCGCAACTAGTCGGCCGCCAGACTCTGCCAGTCTTCACCAACGCGCCATCGTAAACGCCACATACTCATCGGCTAGAGGGGCTCATGGCCGATGTCAAAATCCGACGTTCGCGGCGCCTTTCAAACCCAGCATGGCGCGGGCCTCGTCGGGTGTGGCGATTTCAAGCCCCAGGCTCTCGACGATGCCGCGCACCTTGGAGACCTGCTCGGCGTTGGATGCCGCCAGCGCGCCCCTGCCGATATACAGGCTGTCTTCCAGGCCTACCCGCACACTGCCGCCCAGCAAAGCGGCCTGCGTCGCGAAATTCATTTGATGCCGTCCAGCCGCCAGCACCGACCAGCGGTAGTCATCGCCGAATAGTTTGTCGGCGGTGCGCTTCATGAACAGCAGGTTGTCGAGCTCCGCGCCGATTCCGCCCAGGATGCCGAAAATCATCTGCACGAAGAACGGCGGCTTCAGCAGGCCCCGATCGACGAAATGGGCAACGTTGTACAAATGGCCGACGTCGTAGCATTCGTGCTCGAAACGAGTGCCATGCTCTTCGCCCAGCATCTTGAGGATGCGCTCGATGTCGCGGAAGGTATTGCGGAAGATGAAATCGTCGGTATTGCGCAGATAGCTTTCTTCCCAGTCGAACTTCCAGTTCTTGTAGCGGTCGGCCATGGGATAGATACCGAAATTCATCGATCCCATGTTCAACGAACACATTTCGGGCTTGGCAATCAGCGGCGCGGCCAGGCGCTGCTCGACGGTCATGTTCAGCCCCCCGCCGGTCGTGACGTTGATGACGGCGTCGGTGGCCTCTTTGATGCGCGGCAGAAACTGCATGAATACGTCGGGATCGGGCGTCGGCCGCCCGTCCTGCGGATCGCGCGCATGCAGATGGAGAATGGCGGCTCCAGCCTGGGCGGCGGCAATCGCCTGGCTGGCAATGTCTTCGGGCTTGTAGGGCAGCGCATCCGACATGGTGGGCGTGTGGATGCCGCCGGTCACCGCGCAGGTGATGATGACCTTGGGCGCCGGGGATTTCTTGGGTTTTGCTGTGGATGCTTCAGACACGGTTTGCTCCTTGTGAATGGCTTCGCGATTCATCGATATGTGTTAGCGGGCCCTAGTCTTCGAATATGGCTACCGCACGCGTAAACCCGGCCGAGGCGCCGCGTATCTTGTACGGAAAGCAGGCGATCGTGAAACCGTCGGGGGGCAGGCTGTGCAGGTTGCCGAGTTTTTCCAGATGGCAATAGGCGCGCTTCATGCCGGCGCGATGCCCCTCCCAGATGATGGAGGCGTCGTGGTTTTCGGCAAAGCGCTTGGCCGTATGCACGAAGGGGGCATCCCAGCTCCAGGCATCGGTGCCCGTAACCCGCACACCGCGCTCGGTCAGGTAAAGCGTGGCCTCGTCACCCATGCCACAGCCGGCTGAAACGTAGTCCGGTTGCCCATAGCGCGCGCCCGCCGCGGTATTGACCACGACGATGTCGTACGGCTTCAGCGTATGGCCGATGCGCGCCAGCTCGGCTTCGACTTCGGCGGCGGTGACCACGTGACCGTCGGGAAGATGCCGGAAGTCGAGCTTCACGCCCGGATTGAAGCACCACTCCAGCGGTACTTCGTCGATGGTGATGGCCCGCTGGCCGTTGTCCATGGTCGAATGGAAGTGGTAGGGAGCATCCAGGTGCGTGCCATTATGGGTGGATACGTTGAGCCGTTCTATGGCCCACCCCTCGCCGCCCGGCAGGTCTTCGACTTTTGCTCCCGGAAAGAACGAGACGACATTCTCCGCCGTGGCATGGTGGTTGAAATACTTGACTTCAGGCATGTGGCCCGGCGGATCCGAGGCGATATCCGAATCGAGGGACACTGAAATATCGATAATGCGGCGTGGCATGAGTGGTCTCCTGAATCAGCGTCCCAGAACGCCGACGGCAAGGGTGGGGAAAATGATGATCAAATTCGGGGCGATGTCCGAGAACGCCGGCCACCGTCCGCCAGGGCTTCGATGCCGGCGGAAATGAACGGCACGATCCGCGCCATGACGGCATCGACATCGCTGTCGTTGCAAATGCCGTCCGACAACCGGCCTGCCCGGCCTGTGGCGGCCATCATGGTCATGCCCACGCCAATGGCGAACATGTACGACCAGGCAGCATCCGAAGGCTTCAGGCCTGGCACGACCTGTTGAAAGGCCTCGATGAAACGCCGGGCTATGGCGTCGTAATGAGCGGCGATGAGCGTGCGCGAACGCTCGTCGTCGGCATTGGCGGTAGCGGCCAGCACCCGGGAAAACATATTGCCGGCCTGCCCTTCGTGACCGAACTCGACAGTGGGACGGAACAGCGCTTCCAGCAGGCTTGCCAGCGATGGCGGATGTCCCCCATCGACCGCGAACAGCGCGTCAAGGCGCGCGGCCCGCTCGGTGTTGATGGCGTCGGAGCGCCGGGAAAACATGGCTTCGTACAGTTTTTCCTTGGTGCCGAAGTGGTAATGCAGCAAAGCCTGAGCGACCCCGGCCTCGACGGAAATCTGCCGCATGCTGGCGCCCTCGAACCCATGCAGCGCGAATATGCGCTCGGCAGCATCCAAAATACCCCGGCTGGCGTTCTGCTCGGACAAACCGTTCTCCTCGACCTTGGCGTGCTGTTTGGCCAATCCGCATACCCAACTTCGGGCGCGTGAACTCACCAAAGGGCACACTGGCAAAACGTTATTTTTCGGCAGTATAAAAACTGACTGACCGATCAGTCAATCTCTTACCCGGAAAAAAAGCCCTGGAACCCAGGGCGTGATATTGCGCCGGCTGTCAGGAAGCCACGGGCGCGGGGGCTGCCAAATTAGCCGATTGCTCCTTTTCGATCATCATGGCCAACACCCGCCGCGCCCGAATGGCGGCCGCATCGGTGGTCAGCATGACCGGGTTCAGCGACATGAGGTCGACGGTTTGCATGCGGGCCTGGCAATCTTCGATCATGGGTTCGTCTTCCAGGCGGAAGGCGCCGTCGATGCCCTTCCAGATTATCTTGCTCAGTTCCTCGTCGTCCCGCATGGTGTCGCGCGCAGCCGCCCAGAAATAATGGGTCGTCCTTTCGGTTTCGGGGGTGAGGATGTGCGCACTGAACATGGTCGGCCCCTCGGACGTGGGACGGCCGCAATCGGTGAAGCCCACGTCCAGCAGCAGATGCGAAGGCGCATCCCAGCGCATATTGGCGCGCCGGTCGCCCACCTTGGCCGAGCTCTTCCACATCAGTTGCCAAAGCTTGGTGGGCGGCTCTCCGGGCATATTGTTGTAGGCCCATACCGTATTGCCCTCTACCTTCATCTCGAAGGTGTTGCGATCGCTGGAATCGGAGTTTCCTATGAAGGTGTGCACGAACTGAGCATGGCTGAGATCGAGCAGGTTGTCGGTAACCAACTGGTAGTTGGCCTCGATCCTGAGGTAGCCGTTCACGATCGCATAATTGTCGTGATCGGCGATGATGCTGAAATCGGGCAGCTTTGCCGGGTCGGCCTCGTCGGGGTCGCCCATCCATATCCAGACCAGGCCGTACTTTTCCAGCAAAGGAAACGAGGCGACGTGCGCCGCCCTGGGAATGGCGCCGTGCGGATTATGCACACAGGCGCCCGTCGACCCGAAACGCAGGCCATGGTACGGGCACTGGATGGCGTTGTCGATGATCTTGCCCTTGGACAAGGGCGCAAACCGGTGCGGGCAGCGATCGGCAAGCGCGACCGGCCGGCCGGCCTCGTCGCGATAAAGCACGACGGGTTGATCCAGAAAAGTCCGGGCCAAGAGCTGCCCCGCGGCAACTTCGTTGTCCCGGGCGGCCGCATACCATGCGTTACGTAGATAAATCATGTTTGTCTCCATTCTCCATGTGGCTTGCCGTGGTCCTTGTTATGTTTTTCGACTGGCATGCCGGCTATACAACGATCAATTCAAATATCGAGTCCCGTGGCCACAGCCAGCGCCTTGCCGCCCGCGGGCCATGTGTCGCCCGTCCAGGCGACGTGCTGATCCGTCCTGATGAGGGTCAGGGCGCGAGGATACAGGCCCTGGATAGCCCCGATCTCGGGCTGGATGACCGTAAGCGGAATATTCAGGCGCGCCGCATCGGCGGTGATCGCGGCAACCGACGCTTCGCCTTGCGGCGCCGAAACCAGAAGCGTCAGGCCGGATCCGAAATGGTCGTACAGCGAACTGCCGTCGTGCAGCCACGCATGCGGCGCGCGGTAGCCGGGCTCGGAACACGGAATGTAGTTGAGGAAATCGCGCTTGGCGTCGTCAGGCTTGGCATAGCCGCTGCGATCGATCACCGGCGAATCGGCGTAGCAATCGCCCAGAATGGTTCCAAGCGTATAGAACTCGGACAGCGTGCCCGCCTGGATGCGCCGGCCGGCGTGCTCGCGAGTCGCCTCGCCCTCGGGCGTATCGTCCTCGATGCCGCTTTCCAGCAGGGCATTGCTCATGAGGCTGTGATTATTGGTCGCCTCGCCCATGACATGGACATGCACAGGACGGCGCTCGCGCTCGTAGCTGTCCAGCAGCTTCGCGCCGCCCCAGCCCTGCAGCACGGCCGCCAGCTTCCAGCCCAGGTCGACCGCGTCGCCCACACCCATATTCATGCCGAAGCCGCCGAAGGGGGGATGCATATGCGCCGCATCGCCGGCCAGAAATACGCGCCGGTCGCGATAATGGGTGGCCAGCAGCCGGCTCGCCGTCCATTCGTCCGCGCTGATTATTTCGTACGGCAGGTCGATGCCGGTAGCCTTGCGGATGAGGGCGGGCGCTTCTTCCTTGGTGATGTGCACGCCGGGCGCCAGGCCCGTGGGCATGAAGAACCAACGATCGCCGGTGTCCATGGGGCCGATCAGGCTGGGCACGTCGCTGTTGACCTGCCAATACATGATGGCCGGGCCGTGATGATGCGCCTTGGCCAACCCCGGCGCCCTGAATACGAAGTTGTAGTTTCTGGACAGGCCGTAGGTGCCTTCGAGCTTTGCGCCGATGGCATCGCGAACGAGGCTGCGCGGGCCGTCGCATCCGATGAGATACTGCGCCTTGACCTCCATGGATACGCCGTTCTTCGTATCGTCGAGGTGGGCGACGACATGGTCGTCGCTCTGCTCGAACCTGAGCAGCTCGCATTGCAATTGCAGCCGCACGGAAGGCAAAGTGGAGAGGCGGTCGCGCATGATTTGCTCGACGGTATATTGGGGAATCCACTGCGCATGCTCGGAGAACAACGGATTGCGCCCCGTGCCGCAATACAAGGCGTTGTCGAATCTGGCCAACTGGTAGCCCGACAAGCGGGTGGTGAAGATGACGTTGGACGGATAATAAATGCCCAGCGGGGAAGCCTCACGCAGGGCTTCGGCAATCCCCCAGCGCCGGAAATGCTCGCGCGTGCGGATATTGGTGGTTTTCGCGCGGGGCGCCGTGCCCACGCGTTCGTTCTTGTCGATGACCATGCAGTCGATGCCGTGCAATCCAAGCTCGATGGCCAGCCCCTGCCCCACCGGCCCGGCCCCGACGATAAGGACCTGCGTTTCAACGCGTGTGGATGTTGTCGTGTTCACTGGTTTTGCTTCCATGTTTTATACGTTATGGCGCCGGGCCGTTCGTTTGAGAAATACCGCCATGCCAATATGCCGCCTGCCCGGCTTGCGCCTGCGCATCAACCGAACAGCGCGCGGATGGGTATTGCCGTGCTTTCGGAGCCGCCCCGTTGCGTATCATGGAATATACCCAGCGCCCCTTGCACGGAGAAGATGGCAAATGTTTTCGAACGATGCCTAGAATTAATCAGATAAGATATGAAGGTACGCCAAGGTTCGCTCTTGTCCGGGCAAGATGCGCCCCCTTGAGGGATCCAATCGATACGAGACAGGCATCATCATGAAACTTATCCAGGTTCGCAATCTGCTGGCGATTGCCGAACACGGCAGCGTCCGTGCTGCGGCACGTCATCTGGGCGTGGCGCAGTCGGCGCTGACCCGCAGCATACAAGAGCTTGAGCGCGAACTGGATGTCTCGCTGTTCGATCGGGAAGCCAAGGGAATCAGCCTGACCCCCACGGGCCAGCGCTTCCTGACGCGCGCGCAAATCATACAAAGCGAAGTCCGGCGCGCCCAGGAAGAAATCGAACAACTGCGGGGCAGCGCCACGGGCTCGGTCTACGTCGGTCTTTCGACCGTCTCCCAGATCGCGCTTTTTCCCTATGCGATCAAGGCATTTCGCGCCCGCTATCCCGAAGTCGTCCTGAACGTGCGCGATGGGCTGTTTCCAACCGTGGAGCCGCTGCTGAAAAGCGGTACGCTCGACTGCTACGTGGGGCCGATACTGGTGCCATCGCCGGCGCCCGACCTGCTCGTCGAAAAACTCGTCGACAATACTCGCGTCATTCTTTGCCGGAAAGGCCACCCATTGGCCGGGGCGCGCTCGCTAAGCGAACTGGTCGACGCCGAGTGGGTCACCACGTCGGTCACGTTCAAGCCCGAGGAAGAGCTGGGGCCCCTGTTTGCCCAGTACGGCCTGCCCAAGCCCAAGCTGGTTCTGCACGCGCACTCGGCGCTGATGTTCTTGACCGCCCTCACCACCACCGACATGGTGGCCGCCCTGCCCGTCCAGTTCGCCGAACTGGCCATGACGGGCGCCACGCTCGACATCATCAAAGTCAAAGAACCTTTGCCCGAACCCCCCATTTGCCTGGTGCGCCGTTCGGGCCTGCCGCCAACGCCCGCCGTCGAATATTTTTGCGACATGATCCGCCGGGCCAGCGCGCATCTGGAGAATGAACGCAAGACGCGTTCAGCGGTATGAAAATAGCATCAGTCGCGGCCTGAAAAGGTTTGACAAGCCCAAATGGTACTGCCACCATACCAACTATAACGATCATCGCACCATTCACTGCGAAGGCAAACCCCTGGGCGCACCCAAACAGCCCACGCAAACGGAGACCAC
This sequence comes from Eoetvoesiella caeni, assembly GCA_040391725.1. GTDB lineage: Bacteria > Pseudomonadota > Gammaproteobacteria > Burkholderiales > Burkholderiaceae_B > Eoetvoesia > Eoetvoesia caeni_A. The sequence continues at coordinate 9,108 of JBEBXF010000067.1, forward strand.
TATGACAGCGACAACAGCGCGTACCGGCGCCGCCAACCTTAAATTCAGCCACATGGGGCTAAGCGTCAAAAACCTCGAAGCCATGGAAGAGTTCTACACCAAGGTTCTGGGCTTTACGGTAACCGATCGCGGCCTGGCCGGTGGCATGCAACTGGTTTTTCTTTCTCGCGATCCGCAAGATCACCATCAAATCGTGCTTGCCACGGGCCGCCCGGCCCAACTGCCCCCCAACACGGCAAACCCGCAATTCGGGCCCAGCATCAACCAGATTTCCTTCAAGGTGGCTTCGCTGCCCGACCTGCGCGACATCCTTGAACGCCTGAACGCGGGCGGCGGCGACAGCGTGTTCCCGGCAAACCACGGCGTGGCCTGGAGCATCTACGCCCACGACCCCGAAGGCAACAACCTGGAGTTCTTCGTCGACACCGACTGGTACATCAAGCAGCCCTTCCTCATTCCGCTGGACTTCAGCAAAACCGACGAGGAAATCTACGAGCTGACCAAGTCCATGTGCGAATCCAGCGAAGGCTTCCAGCCCTACAGCGAGTGGCGCGATCAAATCGCCCCGAAAATGAACCCGTACGTCGAAGCGGCTCAATAGTCGTCACCCGGAGCTGAACACATGTACGTAAGATGCGGATACTTCATCGGGCAGCCGGTTGCCGGCAAAAAAGCCGAGCTGGACGCCCAATTGCACGGGGTGGTGGAACTATACCGGCGCTTCCCGCGCATTCGCTGGGCAAACATGCTGGTTGCCGATGAAGTCGACGAAGGCGCGCCCGCCATCTATGCCACCATACAATTTTGCTTCGACAGCAAGCAGGATCTGGAAGCCGCCCTTGCCACGCCAGTGCGCCAGGAGCTGCGAACGCATTACGCCAATGCCGTCCTGCCTTTGTTCGAAGGAACGATAAAGCACGCGAATCAAACCGTGACGCATGCGGTAATGCCGGGCTGAAACCCACCCGCGCCCAGGCCCGGAATCCCTTCGAATCGAAACTCGAAGCCGGGCCAGGCAGCCTTCCCTGAACCGACCCCGCTTGCGCTTTAGTCGCGGAAAGCCTGGGCGCCTTCCTTTTCGGCAAAATACACGCGCAGCGCCTGCAGTGCGCGCAGCACCACGGCGCCGTCTTCTTCTCCCATGGCCGCCATCATTTCCGCTTGAACCTGCATGATGGCGTTGCGAATGACGCCCATCAGGACAACCCCCTGCTCCGCGAACGCAACGACCTTCGCCCGGGCGTCGCGCGGATCGGCATGCAGCGTCACCAGGCCCAACTGCTCGCATTCCTTCACGATCTGGCCCATGGAGCCCTTGGTGATGCCCGCGCGCGAGGCAAGCTCCACGATGCGGGTTCCGTCGAGATCGAGATGGCGAAGCACCTTGAAATGCACGCGGCGGATCATGGTGAAGCCCGACTCGTGGATCCGGCGCATCAAGGCGACTTCGAAATAGCCCCACCCCTCCATCAGCAGGCGGCCCACGTTATCGTGACGCAAGCCTCGATTAAGGTTCAATTCTGGGTAAGTCGTGCTTTGATCCACCGTTATGCCTTTGCCACTGCATTGATTCGAAATAATCAGCGATAAGGCCAAATCTTACATGAACTGAAAACGGCGGGTCAGACTCCCACGTATTCGCGCAACAACTCCGGCTGGGAACGAAGCTGGGCCGAATCGCCATCCCATACGATGCGGCCCTTCTCGACGATGTAATGATGATCGCCCACCCGGAGCAAAGGGCCGATGTTTTTATCGATGACGATCAACGCCAGGCCCGAAGCCTTCAGGTTTTCGAGGGACTTCCAGATTTCGGCGCGGATCACCGGCGCAAGCCCCTCGGTGGCCTCGTCCAGGATAAGCAGCGAAGGATTGGTCAGCAGGGCCCGGCCTATCGCCAGCATTTGCTGCTCGCCGCCGGACAGGTTCGAACCGAGGTTGCGTTCACGCTCTTTCAGGCGTGGGAACATTTGATAGACTTTATCGATGTTCCAGGGATTGCCGCGCTCCGACCGGTGGGCAGCCGTCGCCACCAGATTCTCCCTGACGGTAAGCGTGGGAAAAATGCGCCGGCCTTCCGGCACCAGGCCGATCCCCGCCTTGGCAACCTGGTACGGAGCATGGCCGGTGATGTCCATTCCCGCAAAACTCACCTTGCCGGATCTGGGCGGCACCCATCCCATGATGGTGTTGATCGTCGTGCTTTTACCCATGCCGTTGCGGCCGATGAGCGTTACGCATTGTCCCGCCGACACCTCGAAGGAAACCCCGAAAAGAACCTGGCTGGTGCCATAGGAAGTCTGCAAATCGTTGATCGAAAGCAGCGCCGTCATACCGTTTCCTCCTGGTCGCCAAGATAGGCGGCCTTTACCTCGTCGTTGCAGCGGATTTCGTCTGCTGTGCCGCAGGCAACGGGCCGGCCGTACACCACGACGGT
>JBEBXF010000068.1:0-11516 GCA_040391725.1 Eoetvoesiella caeni
GGCCGGGAATGATCCAGAAGAACACATTGGCCGACATGCTGGTGGCCATGACGGCGCCGGTGATGAGAAAGGCGGCCCGGCCCTGGAAGATATGGCTGCTTAAATAGGCCACGACCACCATCATGATGGCGACGGCAATGCTGAGCACACCGTCGTTTTCCATATTGGGGCTGACGCGCCGGCAAAGCTGGTCGTAGACCACCCAGCCCACAACCAGGAACAGCACGGCGATGACGCTGGCCTGCCAGCCTGTGAGCGCGGCGGCCCAGGCCCAGTCGCTGCCCGTGTTGACCAGGTAGAACGAGGGCTTGACCAGATACAGCACCGCAAACAGCGCAAACCCCGACAGCCAGGTGGTGTAGGCCTTCCAGAAGGACCAGTGCAGGTCGTCGGGGAGTTCCGCCGGATTGGTCAGGTATTTTTGGTTGTGGTAGAAGCCGCCGCCGTGCACCGCCCACATCTCGCCGAACACCCCGCGCTTTTTGCTTTCTTCGCCGCGTGGCGGATGCAGGCTGTTGTCGAGCATGACAAAGTAAATGGATTCGCCGATCCAGGCGATGGCGGCCACTACGTGCAGCCAGCGCAAGAGCAAATTGCCGAACTCCATCAAATATGCGTGCATGACTCGATTCCGTTGGTTGGATTGAATGGCGGCGGGCGCAGCGCGGTTCGCCGGTCTACGATTTGTGTGGCTGGCGCGGCGCCGTTAGCTGCCGCGATAGGTTGAGTAGGTCCATGGCGTGACGACCAGCGGCACATGGTAGTTTTCGCTGGGCCGGGCGATGCCGAAACGCAGCACCACCTGGTCGACGAAGCGGGGCTCGGGCAGGGCCACGCCTTGCCCGGCGAAGTAGTCGCCGGCCTCGAAAACCAGTTCGTAGACGCCGGCTTCCAGGTCGCCGCCTTCCAGCAAGGGGGCGTCGCAGCGCCCGTCGTGGTTGGTGACGGCCTGTTTGAGCAGCTTGCGGGTGTCGCCCTGGACGGCATAAAGCCGCATGTTCACGCCTTCGGCGGGTTTGCCATGCATGGTGTCCAGCACGTGGGTGGAAAGTTTTCCCATGGGGTCTCCGGTTATGGCGCGGCGGGGCGTGCTTGTGGGTACGAAGGCAAATCCGGCCTCGCCAGACTTGTTTTCATTAATTGTTGACAATTTATGTTGACGATTCTGTTTTAGGTGTCAATAATTGTCAATAGTAGATTTCCTTATGATTGACGGTAAAGGATCCTTGCAATGCTTTATCTGGACTCGCGCCGAGATCCGGTTTCCGACAGCGCCGCGCCCAGGGCGTCCTCCCTGCTGGAGGGCAACGCGCCCGATTCCGATGTCGACCGCGTTTACGCCGATATATTCGACGCGGTCATGGACAGGCGCCTGTTGCCGGGGGCCAAGCTTACCGAATCGACGCTGTGCAGCATTTTCGGCTGCTCGCGCGCAACGGTGCGCGGCGCGCTGGCCCAGTTGGCCTACGACAAGCTGGTCGTGCAACTGCCCAACCGCGGGGCCTTTGTGTGGCGCCCCGACGCCAAGGAAACCAAAGACGTCTTCGAGGCCCGTCGCGCCCTTGAATGCCTGCTCATCGAACAACTGCTGGCCATGCCCGACTTGCCGCAAAGGCTGGAGCCTTTGCGGGCCATGGTCGCCCAGGAGCGCCAGGCCTTCGAGCAGGGCGACCGCGTCAGCTGGCTAAGGCTTTCCAACGCCTTTCACGTCAAGATGGCCGCCCTCGGCGGCAACGAGGTGCTCACCGAGATGATGCACGGCCTGTGTTCGCGCACGACCCTGATCATCGCGCTTTACGACACGCCCAGCTCCAGCACCTGCTCCTACATCGAACACGAGCAAATCCTGGACCTGCTGGCGGCCGGCAACGCTGAGGGCGCCAAAGGCGCCATGTGCCATCATCTTCAAGACTGCGAGCAGCGCGTGCGCGAATCCACAACGACTGTGCCGGCCGACCCCTGGGCGGCCTTCAGCATCAAGCCCTGACCCGGAGCATCCATGAACAAGCAATATCCTCGCGATTTGATCGGCTACGGCAAAAATCCCCCCCAGGCGAGCTGGCCGGGCGGGGCGCGCATCGCGCTGCAGTTCGTCATGAACTACGAAGAGGGCGGTGAAAACTGCGTGTTGCACGGGGATTCGGGCTCCGAGCAATTCCTGTCGGAAATCGTCGGCGCCGATGCCTATTCCTCCAGGCATATGTCGATGGAGTCGATTTACGAATACGGTTCGCGGGCCGGCGTATGGCGGATCCTGCGCGAGTTCGAGCGGCGCGGCCTGCCGCTTACGGTGTTCGGCATCGGCATGGCGCTGGAGCGCAACCCCGACGTGGCCCGCGCTTTCGTCGAACTGGGCCACGAAATCGCCTGCCACGGCTATCGCTGGATCCACTACCAATCGGTGGCCGAGAACATCGAACGCGAACACATGCTGCACTGCGTTGAAATCATCCGCGGCATTACCGGCGAACATCCCTATGGCTGGTACACCGGGCGCGACAGCCCCAATACGCGCCGCCTGGTGGCCGACGAGGGCGGCTTCCTGTACGACTCGGACTACTACGGCGACGACCTGCCTTTCTGGATGGAAGTCGAAAAAAGCGACGGCAGCCCCACTCCCCAGCTTATCGTGCCGTATACGCTCGATACCAACGACATGCGTTTCGCCACGCCCCAGGGTTTCAATACTTCCGAACACTTTTTCAGCTATCTCAAGGATGCCTTCGATGTCCTGTATGCCGAAGGCGAAACGTCGCCCAAGATGATGTCGGTGGGCCTGCATTGCCGCCTTACCGGGCGCCCGGGGCGCTTTGCCGCGCTGCAGCGCTTTCTGGACTATGCGCAAAAACACGAGCGTGTCTGGATTTGCCGCCGCGTCGATATCGCCAGGCATTGGCGGGAGCATCATCCCTACTGCGACGGGAGCGAACCATGAGCGCCGCCATCGCATTGGCTGACTTGAATGCCGCCTCCGAAGAGGATTTCGTGCGCGTTTTGGGCGGCGTCTTCGAGCATTCGCCGTGGGTAGCGCAGGGGGTGGCGGGCCAGAGGCCGTTTGCCAGCGTGGGGGCCCTGCATCGGGCCATGGTCGCGTGTATCGAGCGGGCGGGGCGGGATGCCTGGCTGACGCTCATCCGCGCCCACCCCGAACTGGCCGGCAAGGCCGCAGTCAGGGGCGAGCTCACGCCCGAGTCCAGCTCCGAGCAGGCGGGCGCTGGCCTGGCCAATTGTTCGCCGGAAGAGTTCGCCGCGCTTACCTCGCTCAACCAGGCGTATCGCGAGAAGTTCGGCTTTCCGTTCATTCTTGCCGTGCGCGGCTACGACCGCGCCGGCATCATCGAGCAGTTTCAGCGGCGCCTGAGCCTTGCGCCCGACGCCGAAATGGCCGAGAACCTGGCCCAGATATACAAAATCGGGCGCCTTCGGCTCGACGACCTTATTCGCGAGTAGTCGCAAGGGGCCGGCCCTTAGACCGGCGCGCTGTTTTTCGTCAGGAGTGATTTTGCAATGGCAGCCCCCAATTTACCCGCAGGTACTGTCTTGAACGCCCCCAGCGTGGAGTTGCCCGCGTTCGCCACCCGGCATGCCAATCTGGCGTCGGCCGATTTCGGAGCCACCGTCGTGTCCTGCTCGGATGAATGGTTCGCCGCCGCCAATCGCATGCTGCAGGCTTCCGAGCCGGTATTCGTGGTGGGCAAGTTCGACGACCATGGAAAATGGATGGATGGCTGGGAAACCCGGCGCAAACGCCAGGCCGGCCATGACCATGCCGTCGTCAGGCTGGGCCTGCCCGGGGTCATCAAGGGCGTGGATATCGATACCAGCCATTTCACCGGCAACTTCCCGCCCGCGGCGTCGCTGCAGGCATGCTATTGCAGCACCGAACCCGACCAGAGCACGGTATGGACGGAACTCGTGCCCGCCACGTCGCTGGCCGGCAATTCGCATCATTTCATCGAGCTGGACGATGGGCGCGCCTGGACGCATTGCCGCCTGAACATCTACCCCGATGGGGGCGTCGCGCGCCTGCGTATCTACGGCCAAACCGTTTGCGACTGGAAGGCGCTGGACGCCAATGCGCTGCACGAAGTCTCCGCGCTGGCGGCGGGCGGGCGCATCGTGGGCTACAACGACGCGCATTTCGGTGTGCCGTTCCGTCTCATCATGCCGGGGCGCGGCGTCAACATGGGTGATGGCTGGGAAACGCGCCGCCGCCGCGATCCGGGCCACGACTGGTGCATCGTCGAGCTGGGCCATGCGGCCATCGTCGAGAAAATCGAGGTCGATACGGCGCATTTCAAGGGCAACTATCCCGACCGTGTTTCCCTGCAGGCCGCGCATGTTTCGGGCGGCACCGACCAATCCGTCATCACCCAGGCCATGTTTTGGCCCGTCCTGCTGGGCGAGCAAAAAACCGAAGCCGACAAGCAGCATTTTTATACGACCGAACATATCCAGCCGCTGGGGCCGGTTACCCATGTCAAGCTGAACATGATTCCCGACGGCGGCATCAGCCGGCTGCGCATATGGGGCCGCCTGGCGCAATAGCCGTTTTGCGCCTTGGCACCGGGCCCGGCATGCCGCAAGCCTGCCGGGCCGGCAACAAAAAACAAGACGGCGGCGCGCACCGGGCGCGAACGCCGATCCAGGAGACACAGATTGCCGATTTTGAAACTACAGCGTTTGACGCAGTCCCGTTTCGCCCAGTTCGGTGACGTCATCGAAATGGAGGGCCGGGACTGGTTTCCCATCAATAACGGAACCACCCGCCGCTACCATGGCCAGGGCACCGTACAGGTCAGCGGCGCCGACGGCCATGCCGGAATCAGCCTGGCCTTGGGCGACGCCTTTGCGTTTCCCCTGAGCATATCCATGCTGGAGCGCCATCCGCTTGGCAGCCAGTCATGGATACCCGTCGACGGCGCCTCGTTCGTCATCGTGGTTGCGCCCAATGGCGCCAACGGCAGGCCCGACGAGACGGGCATATGCGCGTTTCTCGCCGACGGCGGGCAGGGCGTCAATTATTTCCAGGGGACATGGCATCACCCCCTCATGACCCTGGGCAGGAAGGGGCAATTCGTCGTGGTCGATCGCATCGGCACCGCCCCCAATTGCGATGAAAGCGATTTAGATCAACACTATACGGTAGATGGGTCGTTTCTGGACGAGGCGGCTGACCCGCCAAGCGCCCGGTAACCACCCAGAAGTCGGGAGACAGCAATGAGTCAAAGGCAGGTCGTCAGTTTCTATTTGAATGGCCGGTTGCAGCATGTAATACCCGTGTCGCCCACGCAGACGGTATTGCAGTATTTGCGCGAGCAGGCGGGGCTTACCGGCACCAAGGAAGGTTGCGCGGAAGGCGACTGCGGCGCCTGCACGGTTACCGAGGCCAGCCTGGGGGCCGACGGCCAGGTCGAATTCCGGGCCGTCAATGCCTGTATCCGCTTTTTGCCAACCCTGGATGGCCGGGCCGTCTGGACGGTCGAGGCCGTGGCCGGCGGCGACGGCAGCCTGCATCCTGTGCAGCAGGCCATGATCGATCATCATGGGTCGCAGTGCGGATTCTGCACGCCGGGCTTCGTCATGTCCATGTACACCATGTATCAAAACGGCCTGACGCGCCCCGTCCGCGAAGAGGTGCTCGACAATCTTTCGGGCAATCTGTGCCGCTGCACCGGCTATCGGCCGATCATCGACGCCGCGCTCAACATGGGCAATTATCCCGAGGCCAGGCTCGATATTGAACGCATCGAACGGCAGCTCGTCGAACTGCAGGAATCGTGCAAGACCTCTTTGCATCTCGAATCCGCGGGGCAACGGTATTTTGCGCCAACCACGCTGGACGAGCTGGCCGAGCTCTACGCGGCCCGCCCCGAAGCCATGCTGCTGGCGGGCGGCACCGATGTCGGCCTCATGGTGACCAAGCAGCTTCGGTCGTTCGACGACCTCATCTATCTGGGCGCCGTCGCCGAGCTCAATCAAATCGAGCATCAGGGCGACTGTCTGCGCATCGGCGCCACGGTCTTGCTGAACGACGGCTATGCGGCCGTCGCCAATGAGTATCCCGAGGTGCTCGAGCTCTGGAAGCGCTTTGCATCCATGCCCATCCGCAATTCGGGAACCCTGGTGGGCAATGTCGCCAATGGGTCGCCCATCGGCGATAGCGCGCCGTTCCTCATCGCCATCCAGGCGCGGGTGGTGCTGCGCAAGGGCGGGAGCCGGCGCGAACTGCCGCTCGAAGACCTGTACCTCGACTACCGCAAGCAGGCCCGCGAACCGGGCGAGTTCGTCGAGGCTTTGCTCATCCCTTTGCGGGCCGCCGACGTCCAGGTGGCCACCTACAAGCTTTCCAAGCGCGTCGATCAGGACATCTCGGCGGTATGCGGCGCCTATGCGCTGCGGGTCGATCAGGGCAGGGTGGCGTCGGTGCGCATTGCGCACGGCGGCATGGCGGCCACGTCGCGCCGCGCCCCGCATGCCGAGCAGGCGCTGAATGGCCAGAGTTGGGACGAGGCGGCCGTCGCCAAGGCCATGGACGCGCTGGAGCAGGACTACCAGCCCATGACCGACATGCGCGCCACCGGCGCCTACCGCCTGAAGGCGGCGCGCAACCTGTTGTACCGTTTTTATCTCGAGAGCACCGGCATGACCGATACTCGCATTTAGTCAGGGGGTCTCATGTCTGTAAAAACCTATCAAACCGTCGGCAAGGCGCTGCCGCACGAAAGCGCGCATCTGCATGTCACGGGAAGCGCCCAGTACACCGACGACATTCCCGAGCTTGCCCATAGCCTGCACGGGGCGCTGGGCACGTCCGCGCGGGCGCATGCGCGCATCGTGTCCATGGATCTCTCGGCGGTCGCCGCCGCTCCGGGCGTTGCGGCGGTCGTCACGCTGGACGATGTTCCCGGCGAAAAGTATTTGGGCTCCTACATCCAGGACGAGCCGATTTTCGCCGACGGCAAGGTGGAATACCTGGGCCAGCCGATATTCGCGGTGGCTGCCGCCACCCACGACCTGGCGCGCCGTGCCGTGCAACTGGCGCGTATCGAATACGAAGACCTGGAGCCGGTGCTGACGGTCGAAGAGGGCGCGGCGCGCAAGTCTTATGTCTTGCCGCCGGTACGCATTTCGCGGGGCGATGTGCCGGCCGCGCTCGCGCAAGGCCCCAACCGGCATCAGGGCGAACTGTATTGTGGCGGCCAGGAACAGTTCTACCTCGAAGGTCAGGTCGCCTATGCCGTGCCGGGCGAAGACGGCGAATTCCAGATTTATTGCTCCACCCAGCACCCTTCCGAAATGCAGCACATGGTGGCGCACATGCTGGGCCAGCCCTCGCATACCGTCAAGGTGCAATGCCGGCGCATGGGCGGCGGATTCGGCGGCAAGGAAAGCCAGTCCTGGCCGTTCGCCACGGCGGCGGCCCTGCTGGCCCGGCGCACCGGCAAGCCCGTCAAAATACGCGCGGATCGCGACGACGACTTCACCATCACGGGCAAGCGCCACGATTTTCGTGTGCTGTACGACGTCGCCTATACCGACGAAGGCCTGATCAAGGCGGTGGCGTTCGAGCAGCAACTGCGTTGCGGCTACTCCGCCGATCTTTCGGGCGCGGTGGCCGACCGCCAGGTGTTCCACTCCGACAACGCCTACTATCTCGAGACCTTCGACATCCTGTCGCTGCGGGTCAAGACCAACACGCAGTCCAATACCGCGTTCCGCGGTTTCGGCGGCCCGCAAGGCATCTTGTGCATCGAATACATCATCGACGACATCGCCCGCAGGCTGGGCAAGGATCCGCTCGATGTGCGCAAGCTCAATTTTTACGGACGCACCGACCGCAATGTCACGCCGTATCAAATGGTGGTCGAGGACAATGTCGTGCACGAGCTGGTCGACCAGCTCGAGGCCAGCAGTCAGTACCGCGAGCGCCGCAAGCAGATCGATGCCTTCAACGCGCGAAGCCGCATCCTTAAAAAAGGCCTGGCGCTGGTGCCGGTGAAGTTCGGCATTTCGTTTACCGCCACCTTCCTGAACCAGGCCGGCGCCTTGCTGCACGTGTATACCGATGGCTCGGTGCTGATCAACCATGGCGGCACCGAAATGGGCCAGGGTTTGAACACCAAGGTGGCGCAGGTCGTGGCCGAAGAGCTGGGCCTGGACATTGCGCATGTGCGCGTATCGGCCGCCGATACTTCCAAAGTCGCCAATACGTCGGCCACGGCGGCTTCCACGGGCTCCGACCTCAACGGCAAGGCCGCGCAGGACGCCGCGCGCAAAATCAAGGCGGCGCTCACGGCATTCGCCGCCGACCACTATGGCTGCGACGAAGCCCATATCCAGTTCCGCAACAACGAAGTCGTCTGCGGCGACCGCATTACCCTGCCGTTCGCCGAGTTCGTGCACGAAGCCTATATGGCGCGCATTCCTTTGTGGTCGTCGGGGTTCTACCGCACGCCAAAAATCCACTACGACGTCAAGACACTGACAGGCCGGCCCTTTTATTATTTCGTCTATGCGGCGGCATGCGCCGAAGTCGTCGTCGACACCCTTACCGGCGAGAACAAGCTGCTGCGGGCCGACATTCTTTACGACGGCGGACGCAGCATCAATCCGGCGGTCGATGGCGGCCAGGTCGAAGGCGGCTTCATCCAGGGCATGGGCTGGCTGACCACCGAAGAGCTATGGTGGAACGACAAAGGCAAGCTGATGACCCACGCGCCGTCCACCTACAAGATTCCCTCGGTGTCCGACTGCCCTCCGGTGCTGAACATTGCGTTTTTCGACAACGGCAATACCGAGAACAATATCTATCAGTCCAAGGCGGTGGGCGAACCGCCGCTGCCCACGGCCATTTCCGTATTCCTGGCCATTCGCGACGCCATTGCCTCCACGGCGGCCCCCGGGGTCACCGTGCCGTTGAACGCGCCCGCCACGGCCGAGCGTGTGCTGTGGGCGCTGGAAAGCGTCAACGAGGGCTCGGCCCTGGGCGCCGGCATTCTTGCCGAAGATGACCTGGGCTCCGCGCAGACGCTGGCCGAGCCCGTCATGGGAGCGGCCAGTTCCGGGCCGGGCGATGTCTGACACGGTTGCACTGCGCCGGCCGGTATCCAGGCCCTCCTGGCTGCAGGCCACGCAGAATAGCCTGCGGCGGGGCGAGCCCGTGGTGCTGGTGACGGTGGCGCAGGTCAAGGGTTCGGCGCCGCGCGACGCCGGGGCCAAAATGTGGGTCGACGCCTTTGGCGCGCACGACACCGTCGGAGGCGGCCACCTCGAGCAGCAGGCCATCGAGCTGGCCAGGCAAATGCTGGCCGATGCCGGTCGTCAGCGCCGCCAGACTATCCGCTATCCGCTTGGCGCCAGGCTGGGCCAGTGTTGCGGCGGGGTGGTGTGGCTGTCTTTCGAGTACCTGGATCGGCGCGACTTGCGCTGGTGCGACGAACTGGCGTCGCGGCTGGAACTCGAAGAGGCCGTCCAGCGCCGGGTGATCGTACCGCTGGACGGTGTGGATGCCTCGGGCTTCGTCGATCAGGGTGAAAGCGACGTCGCCATTGCTGCCGGCGGCGGGTCAGCCTTTACCGGCGCCGGCGATACGGCGAGGGATGCGGGTGGCGGGGCGCCAAGCGCCGCGGAAACGCACTTTTGCACGCATTGGGACGCGCGCAGCGGCCTTCTGACCGATGTCGTTTCCGCGCCGGCCCTGGATGTGGTCGTGTGCGGCGCGGGCCATGTGGGCCGCGCCATTGTGCGGTTGCTGGGCGACCTGCCGGTGCGGGTCGTATGGCTGGATCCCCGCGACGACTGGTGGCCCGAGACCATTCCCGAGAACGTCGTATGCCTGGAGGGCGACGCCGACGATGTCCGGGATTGCCCCGACAACGCCTATTGGCTGATTCTTACGCACAGCCACGCGCTGGATCTGGAAATCATCGAGCAGGTCTTCCGCCATAAGCCGTTCCGTTTCCTGGGGCTGATCGGCTCGGCCACCAAAAAGGCGCGCTTCATTTCGCAGTTGCAGCAGCGTTTTTCCAACGAGCTGGTGGCCCGCATGCAGTGTCCCATAGGCCTGGTGTCCACCTCCAGCAAACTGCCCAGCGTCATCGCGGTTTCGGTGGTGGCGCAATTGCTTCCCTTGCTGGATGAATCCGGTAATCCTCTATAATCAGCGGTTACCTGTCATTTAGCATTTTTGTCTAATGAAAACATCCGAAATCCGCCGCAAGTTTTTGTCCTTTTTTGAGTCCAAAGGCCACCACGTCGTGCCTTCATCGTCCCTGATTCCGGGCAACGACCCCACCTTGCTGTTCACCAACGCGGGGATGGTGCAATTCAAGGATGTGTTCACAGGCAAAGAAACCCGCCCGTATCATCGCGCCACCAGTTCGCAGCGCTGCGTGCGGGCCGGCGGCAAGCACAACGACCTGGAAAACGTGGGCTACACGGCGCGCCATCACACGTTTTTCGAAATGCTGGGCAATTTCAGCTTCGGCGACTACTTCAAGCACGATGCCATCCACTATGCCTGGGAGCTGCTCACCGAGGTGTACAAGCTTCCGGCCGAAAAGCTGTGGGTCACGGTTTACCAGGAAGACGACGAGGCCTACGATATCTGGGCCAAGGAAATCAAGGTGCCGGCCGAGCGCATCATACGCATCGGCGACAACAAGGGCGCCCGCTATGCGTCCGACAACTTTTGGCAAATGGCCGACACCGGCCCTTGCGGCCCCTGTTCCGAAATCTTCTACGATCACGGCCCCGAAATCTGGGGCGGCCCCCCGGGCTCTCCCGAAGAGGACGGCGACCGCTACATCGAGATCTGGAACCTGGTTTTCATGCAGTTCGAGCGCGATGCCTCGGGCCATATGGAACCCCTGCCCAAACCCTGCGTGGACACTGGCATGGGGCTGGAGCGCATAGCCGCCGTGCTGCAGCACGTGCATTCCAACTACGAAATCGACCTGTTCCAGGCGCTCATCAAGGCTGCCGCGCGCGAAACCGGCACCACCGACCTCGGCAACAATTCGCTCAAGGTCATCGCCGACCATATCCGCGCCTGCAGCTTTCTTATCGTCGACGGCGTCATCCCCAGCAACGAGGGCCGTGGCTACGTGCTGCGCCGCATTGTGCGCCGCGCCTTGCGCCACGGCCACAAACTGGGCCAGGCCAAGCTGTTCTTCTACAAGCTGGTGGCCGATCTCGTCGCCGAAATGGGCGACGCCTACCCCGAACTCGTCCGCAACCAGGAACGTGTCGAACAGGTCATCAAGCAGGAAGAAGAGCGTTTCAGCGAAACGCTGGAAAATGGGATGCGCATTCTCGATGCCGCGCTGGCCGACATTCCCGAAAAAGGCGTGCTCGATGGGCAGACCTTGTTCACGCTTTACGATACCTACGGCTTTCCCGTCGACCTTACCGCCGACATCTGCCGCGAGCGTTCCGTGGAAGTCGACCACGACGGGTTCGAGGTCGCCATGGCCCGCCAGCGCGACCAGGCCCGGGCCGCGGGCAAGTTCAAG